>JACQRD010000065.1 GCA_016206675.1 Candidatus Omnitrophota bacterium | reverse complement strand
GGCTTCTTCTGCAACGGAGAGATCGGCCCCATCCGCGGCACCAACCTGCTGCACGGCTACACGGCCAGCCTCGCCCTCTTCCGCCCGTTGGATCTCTCCAAGGGGGCGGGCGTTCTCCCCCCGGCTTGACCCCGTTCCATCCGGATCCATCCGCACGCGCTTCAGCAAACGCGTGCGACACCGGATGGAACGGGGTTGACGTTCCGGCACTCCGTTAGGCATACTTCCAGGGTTGACAAGTTGATCGGCCGTTAAGGGCAAACTATCTGAGAGGATAGAGCCCCTCCTTCGCTCGAAGCGTTTCCGCTTCGAGCTTCGGAGGGCTCTTCGAAGCCCCGCAGGCTTCGCGTTGCGAAGCAACGCGTGCGGGGCGAAGAAGAGGCAAAGCCACCGGTCCCGGTGCCAGGCACCCCGCCAACGGCGGAGAGCCAGGCACCGGCGATAGCGGGGCTACCGGTGGATCGTGGAGGCTCATCCATCCGGATGAGCCATTTTTGTTGCCCCCGGATACGAAAAAACGCAACCGCATGCTGAACGATACGACATCACACAATAACGGAATACACGGAACCAACGGCTGGCAGTGGCTGACCGTCGGCGAAGTCGCGCGGGCGATCGGCCTCACCGAAGAGCGAGTGCGCCAGCTGATCCGGCAGCGCAAAATCCGCGCCACGAAGATCGGCGGATGGCTGGTGCGCCCGTCCGATCTGTCGGCCTTCATCCAATCGCGCACCAACGTGCCGGGAGAGTCCTGATGTTGCACGTGACCCTATGCCGCGCCCACGAGCCGCTCTTCGACGGCCGGGCCGGCTGCGTGGTGCTGCCCAGCGAGGAGGGCGACGTGTCGGTGTTCGAGTTCCATGCGCCGATGCTCTGCGCGCTCGGGCGCGGCGAGCTGCTGATCGATGCGGCGCGGTTTCCCGTGCAGGGCGGCATCGCCCGGGTGGCGCGCAACCGCGTCACGATTCTGGTGACCTGATGGAATTCCTCGGTCTGGGCATCGTGCTGATCGGCGTGGTGGTCGCGGCGATTTTCTTAACCCGCGGCCTCTTCGCCCGCGACCTGACCCACGCGCTGGAGCGCGTGCGGCAGCAGGAGCGCGTGCTCCAGGAGAAGGCGGACGTTCTTGAGCAGCGCTTAGCCCAGATGGAGCGAGACTATCAAGCCAAGCTGAAGCGGGCGGAGACGGAAGCCGAGCGCATCCTCCAGGAAGCCAAAAGCCAAGCGATGAACATCCGCACGGCGGCGATTGAGGAGGCCAAGCACCGCGCGCGGCAGCTGCTGCTGGAGGCCGAGCAAGGCAAAGCCCAACTGAAGAGCGCCGTCACGCGGGAGCTCAACGGGACGATGGCCCGCCAGGCGAGCGAGTCGCTCAAGACCCTGCTGACCGCCGAGCAACTGGCCAGGGTGCATGACGCCCTCATCAAGGAGCTGCTGGAGGCCCTGAAAGACGTCGATCTGCGGTCGCTGCCGCAGCAGGCCGAGCGCGTCGAGCTGGCGGCCGCGCAGCCGCTCGGGTCGGCCGAGGCGCTGCGCTTCACCCAATGGGCGGCGGCGTCGGTCGGGTCGGATGTGCCGATCCACACCGCGACGGAGCCGGGGTTGATCGCCGGCGCCGTGGTGCGGGTGGGCCAGACGGTCGTGGACAACAGCCTTGTCAACCGGTTGAGCCGAGGATCATGAGCGCGTCAGGCGTGGACATCCGTGAAGTCGGCACGATCACGGAGATCAGGCGGGGCGTCGTGAAGCTTTCAGGGCTGCCCACCTGCATCATGGGCCAACTCATCGAGCTTGGCCGCGGCGTGCTGGGCTTTGTCGTCGGCTTCACGGAGTCGGAAGTGCTGGCGCTGACCCTGGGCGATGAGTCGGAGCTCGCCGTCGGGCAGCAGGTCGACGTCCGGCAGCAGCCGCTGCGGCTGCCCGTCGGGCCGCAGCTGCTCGGCCGCGTAGTCTCGCCGCTGGGTGAGCCGCTGGACGGCGAGCCGGCGCCAGCAGCCGACGCGATGCGGCCGATGTTTCAGGAAGCTCCCGGCATTATGGCGCGCACGCCGGTGGAACGGCAGCTGTGCACGGGCCTGAAGGTGATCGACGCCATGATCCCGCTTGGCAAGGGGCAGCGCGAGCTGATCATCGGCGACCGCATGACCGGCAAGACCGCGCTAGCACTCGATGCCATCCTCAGCCAGCAGGGCCGGGCGGTGGTGTGCATCTATTGCAGCATCGGGCAATCGCAACAGAAGTTGCGCCAGGTCAACCAGCTGCTGCAGCAGCGGCAGGCTGACCCCTACACCATCATCGTGGCGTCGGCGGCCTCTCAACCGGCCAGCGAGCAGTTCCTCGCGCCCTATGCGGCCTGCGCGATTGGGGAATATCTGATGCAGCAGGGCCAAGACGTGCTGGTGGTCTTCGATGATCTCTCAAAACCCGCCTGGGCGTACCGGCAGCTGTCGCTGCTGCTGGAGCGCCCGCCCGGGCGGGAGGCGTACCCCGGCGATATGTTTTACGTGCACGCGCAGCTGATGGAGCGGGCCGGGCAGCTCTCGCCGGAGCGCGGCGGCGGCTCGATGACGTTTCTGCCCATCTGCGAAACCCAGCAGGGCGACGTGACGGGGTACATCTCCTCCAATCTGATTTCCATGACAGACGGGCAGATCTATCTCTCCAGCGAGCTGTTCTACGAAGGCGTTAAGCCCGCTATCGACGTGGGCTTGTCCGTGTCCAGAATCGGCAACAAGGTCCAGTCGCCGTTGATGCGCGAGGTCAGCGGCGGTCTGCGCCTGGAGTTGCTGCAGCATCAGGAGCTCATGCGGTTGAACCGGTTCGCCTCGGTGAGGTCCGAGGAGATGGCGCGGCGCCAGCGGCGGGGCAGCCTCGTGCGCCGGTTCATGGCGCAGCCCGTCCATCAGCCCGCGCCCATCGAGGATCAAACCCTGCTGTTATACGCGCTGAAAACAGGACGGCTGGATGATCTGACGGAGGATGGGCTCACCCGATGCGTCAGCGGCCTCTCGCAGCGGATGCCGGCGCCGATCATGGCAGCCATTCGTGAGGGACAGGCCATGACCCCGTTGTTCTATGCCCAACTGGATGCCGCACTGGATGAGCTGTTGCAGTCGTATCGGCCGGTGCGCGGAGCGGAGTCCCATGCGATCCCAGAAGCAACTACGCGATGAATTACGGTTCGTGACGGAGTTCACCACGCTCTTTGACGTGGTGCAGCAAAGCGCTGCGGCCCAGCTGCGCCACCTGGAGGAGCGGGTGGGGCGGCAGCCGGCGCTGGTCGAGCGGCTGCGGCGGGAGTTTTTCCCCCTGCTGCCCTCCGCCGCGAAAGGCCACGCGCTGGTGCGCGGCGGGATGGGAGAGATGCTGCTGGTGGTTATCACATCCGATGAAGGGCTGGTCGGCCCGCTGCATACCGCTGTCATCCAGGAGGCGCTCCACCGAGCTGACGCGCAGACGCACTGGCTGTTCCTCGGCCAGCGCGGATGGCGCATCGCCGGCGGCCCATCGCAGCGGACGCAGGTGCTCCCGATGCCGCCCGAGGAGCGCGCCGAGGAGCAGCTGATGCGGGTACGGCAGTTCGTGCTGGCGGAGTATCGCCATCGCTCGCTGGCGCAGGCGCAATTGATCGCGCCGCGCTACGTGTCCACCGTGCATCAGGAAGTCGCTGTTGACCAGTTGCTGCCCCTGCCGGTTGCGGCTGCTGAAGTCGATGAAGTGCAATTGGTGATTGAGCCCTCGCTGGAACGGGTCGTGGAGCGGCTGGCCGAAGCGTGGGTGGAAGCACTCTGCCGCGAGGCGTTTTGGTCGGCCCGGCGGGCGGAGTGCGCGGCGCGCGCCTTGCACGTCGAAGCCTCGCGCCAGCAGCTCAACCGGCAGGCCCGCGCGGTGCGGCACGCGTGCTTTAAAGCCTTGCATGAGCGGTTGGACGTCATGGTGCGGGAAACCTGCGTGGTGCAGCGGCACGTCGCCCGGCGCGCAGGTCGTTCGCCTCAGCTGACGGTGGCCCGATGACGGGCGATCAGGGCCTCCTCACATATTTGCAAGGGCCGGTGGCGGAAATCCGATTCGCCGAGGGCGTGGCCCTGCCGGCGATCGGAGACATGCTGGAGGCCCGCACCGTGGAGGATCGTTTGGTGCCGTTTGAAGTCGTCGAACATTTGATGAACGGCCGCGTGCGCGCCATGGCGCTGGCTCCCACGATGGATGTGCGGCGCAACTGCGCGGTGCGGATGCTGCATCGCCCGGTCGAACTGCCGGTCGGCGAAGCCGTGCTGGGGCGGGTGCTGAACGTGCTGGGCGATCCGATCGATGGGTCGTCGTTGGTGCGCGCGGAGCGCTACCGGGCCATCCATCCCCGTGAGGGGCCGGGCAACCGACTGGTGGTGCACAGCCCGCCGCTGGAGCTGATGGAAACCGGCATCAAGATCGTCGATCTGCTGTTTCCCTTCGTGAAGGGTTCCAAGACGGGCGTGTTGGGCGGCGCGGCCTTGGGCAAGAGCCTGCTGACGCTGGAGTTGATCCACAACATCGTGGTCAAGGCCAGCGGGGTATGCGTCTTCGCCGGGGTGGGGGAGCGCATCCGGGAAGGCAACGAATTGGTGCGGGCGCTGGCCGAACAGCAGCTGATGCGCAACGTCGCGTTGGTCTTCGGGCAGATGAACGAATCGCCCGGGGCGCGGTTTGACGCGGCCTTTGCCGGGGTGACGCTGGCCGAGGAATTTCTGCGGGCGGGGCACGACGTGCTGCTGTTTGTCGATTCCGTCTTCCGGTTCGTGCAAGCCGGGGCGGAAATTTCCGCGCTGATGGGGCGCATCCCGTCGGAGACCGGCTACCAGCCGACGCTGGCGGCGGAGGTCTCCAGCTTCCAGGAGCGGATCACGACGCATCTGGGCAGCGCGATTACGGCCGTGGAGTCCGTCTACGTGCCCTCGGATGACCTGACGGATCCGGCCGTGGTGTGCATCTCCAGCTACCTCGATCAGGTCATCGTCCTCTCGCGCGAGCGCGTACAGTTGGGCCTGTATCCAGCGGTGGATCCGCTGCTGTCATCCACCTCCCATATCTCGGAGTCCTTGGTGGGTCCCACGCACTACGCGACGTCCCAGGCCGTGCTGGCGCTGCTGAAGCGCTACGAAGAGATCCGGCGCATCGCCGCGGTGATCGGCATCGACGAGCTGCCGAAGCAGGACCAACTGCTTTTTGCCCGTGCCCGGCGGCTGCAGAACTTCCTGACCCAGCCGTTTTTCACCGCGCAGCTCTACACCGGCAAGCCGGGCCAGTACGTGCCGTTGGCGGCCACGCTCAAGGGCTGCGACGCCATCCTCGGCGGCCGCTGCGATGACCGCCCAGAGGAGAGTTTCTACATGATCGGCGCGCTCCCATGGCCGGTATCAGATACCAGCCATGGTGGGAGCAAGCTGGTATCTGATACCGGAAAGGGGTGAGACCATGGCCACGAGACGGTTGGGGGAAATCCTGCTGGAGAAGAAGCTCATCAGCGGGCAGGCGCTTGAGCACGCGCTGCTGGAGCAGAAGAAAAGCGGGGAGCTCTTGGGCCGGGTGCTGATCCGGCTCGGCTACATCAGCGAGCGGCAGCTGCTGGAAGGGTTGGCGGAGCACCTGCAGATTCCCGTCATCAACATGAAGCAGATCGCCGTCGATCAGGAGGCGCTCAAGCGCGTGCCGGTCCGCTTCGCCTGGCACTACCGGTGCATGCCGCTGCGCGTCACCGGCAAGGTCGTGACGCTGGCCATGTCCGATCCGCTGCAGGTGCGGCCGATCGACGACCTGAAGGTGCACTACGGGTTGGATGCCGACATCGTGCTCTCGACGGACGCCGAGATCCAGGATGCGATCCACCGCTACTACGGCGTCGGGGCGGACACCGTGGGGCAGATCCTCGAGGCGGCCCCCGCCGGCAACGGCACGCCGCCGGCCGATACGGAAGAGGCGGCTACGGACATCGAGCGCATGGCGGAGGATGCCTCGGTCATCCGCTTGGTCAACCAATTGCTGCTGGAAGCCTATAAGGCCCGGGCTTCCGACGTGCACATCGAGCCGTTCCGCGACGAGCTGCAGATCCGCTATCGGGTCGACGGCGTGCTCTACGACGTGCCGGTGCCGGACGACATCCGCCGCTTCCACCAGGCAATCATCTCGCGCATCAAGATCATGTCCGGCCTGGACATTGTGGAGAAGCGGCTGCCGCAGGACGGGCGCATCAAGGTCACCGTCGGCTCCGAGGAGGTGGAGCTGCGCGTCTCCATCATGCCCTCGCTCTACGGGGAGAACGTGGTGCTGCGGCTGCTGCCCATCAAGATGCTCTTCGAGCTGGAGAAGCTGGGCATCCTGCCGGAGGATCTCAAGACGCTGGAACAGCTCATCGCCAAGCCGCACGGGGTCATTTTTGTGACCGGGCCGACCGGCTCCGGCAAGACCACCACGCTCTACGCCAGCCTCTCGCGGCTGAACACGCCGGAGCGCAAGATCATCACGATTGAAAACCCGATCGAGTACGAGCTGAAGGGCCTCACGCAGATTCCCGTGGCCCCGAAGCTGGGCTTCTCCTTTATGGAGGGGCTGCGCAGCATGCTGCGCCACGACCCGGATGTCATGATGGTCGGCGAGGTGCGCGACCAGGAGTCGGCGGACATCACCATCCGCATGGCGCTGACCGGCCACCTGGTCTTCTCGACGCTGCACACCAACGACGCGCCGGGCAGCATCACTCGGCTGATCGACATGGGGATCGAGCCGTATCTGATTGCGTCGACGGTGCTGGCCTTCATCGGCCAGCGCCTGGTGCGGACCATCTGCCCGGATTGCAAGATCGTCGATCCGCAGCCATTGGTGATCAACGCCGGACCGAATGAAAAGATCCCGCCGACGATCTACAAGGGCAAGGGGTGTGAGGCGTGCCGCATGAGCGGCTACCGCGGCCGCATCGGCATCTATGAGATTCTGGTGGTCGATGCGGTGGTGCGGCAGCTCATCATGCAGCAGGCCCCGGCGGAAACCATCAAGCAACAGCTCGTTGCCAAGGGATGGAAGACCATGCGGCAGGACGGCTGGCAGCGCGTGGCGATGGGCCAGACGACTCCCGAAGAGGTCCTGCGCGTGACGATGGATGACTAATGGACGATAGCAACATGTTGGGACTCGAGACGCAAGACGCAAGACTCAAGTCTTGGGTCTTGGGTCTTGGGTCTTAGGTCTAACGAGATGCCACTATTCAGTTACCAGGCGAAACAGGGTCCCACGCAGATCGTCGAGGGCACGATGCAAGCGCCCAGCCAGGACGAGGTGGTCGCCCGGCTGCTGCGCGACGGCTTGGTGCCGATGGCCATCCTCATTACGCCGGGGGAGCTGGATGGCGACAGCCGTCCGGCCCGGCGCGTGCGTGTCACCGGCCGCGAGCGGCGCCAATTCACCCGGCAGCTGACGAGCCTGCTGCGCGCGAAGATGGAGCTGGTGCCGGCGGTGACTGTCCTCAAGGAGCAGGGCGCATCGAGAGCCGTTAAGGAACTGCTCGGCGATATGGAACGACACATGCGCGACGGCCAGACATTTTCAGCAGCCATCGGCCGGCATCCGCGCGTCTTCTCGCCGCTCTTTCTCTCTGCGATCCGCGCCGGCGAAGCGGCGGGCAAACTGGACGACATTCTCCTGCGCCTGGTGGCGTTTGACGAGCAGCGGGAGGAATTGGAAAGCCGACTGCGCGGTGCGCTGGCCTACCCCGTCCTTCTGCTGCTCATCGGTGTGGCCTGTCTCGGTTTCTTCATTTGGGTCGTGGTGCCGCGCATGGCCGGGCTCTTTACCCAGTTGGGAGGCGCCTTGCCCGGGCCGACCCGGCTGCTCATCGGCCTGAGTGAGATCCTCTCAAGACATTGGCTGTGGGTCCTGGCGGGCCTTGCCGCCATCGCCGTGCTGCTGCGGTGGGTGAGCCGTCAGGCGTGGATGATCAACCTCGCCGAGCGCGTCCTCAAGCGCATCGGCTTCACGCGCGCGCTGCTGGAGGCCCAGCAGATCGGGCGGTTCACGCGCACGTTGCAGCTGCTGCTGCACAGCGGCCTGCCGGTGTTTCAGGCCATGGACGTGGCACAGCCGACGTTGGGCAGCGCTGTGCTGGAGGTCCGGATGCGCGCCGCTCAAGAGCACGTGAAGCGGGGCGAGTCGATCGCCGAGAGCTTGCGCGCCGCCAACTGCTTTCCGCCGCTGGTCACCCAAATGATTGCGGTCGGTGAATCGGCCGGGACGCTCGTCGACGTGCTGGACGAACTGGCGTCCTACTACGAACGGTCGCTGGATGAGACCTTGCGCATTCTCACATCGCTGCTGGAGCCGCTGATGATCCTGGTCATGGGGTTGCTGGTGGGCTTCTGCGTGCTCGCCATGGTGCTGCCCATCTTCCAGATGACACAACTGGTGCGCTGATGAAGGCCTGCCGATGAAGCTGCTCGAGACTCCGCTGGCGGTGAAGTCGTTGCGGTTGGCGCCCCCCGCCATGGTTCGTACCGCCATGGTCTTGTGGGTGACGGCGGTGTGCGCCGTGATGGTGCTGCTGAACGTCTCGTGGTACCGCCAGATGCAGCGGGAGGCGGATCTCTCCCGCTACCGGATAGCCGTCAACGACGTCGCCGGCACGATGCGGGCGATGTCCGCCCGGGCGGTGGGGCAGCGGCAGGCGCTTGAGCTGCGCATCGATGCCGCCAGTGGGACGCTGTCGCTCTCCATTGCGCCGCGCCGCGGACGCGGCTACGCGCGACTGGAGCGCACGATCTGG
>JACQRD010000063.1 GCA_016206675.1 Candidatus Omnitrophota bacterium | reverse complement strand
CGGCATAAGGACGATGAGGAGCTGTTGAACGATCTGCAGGAGATCGTGCACGCCGCGGAGAGCGCGTCCGGCATGGTGCGCCAGCTGCTGGCCTTCAGCCGCCGCCAGGCGCTGAAGCCCACGATTTTGGAAATGAACCGCACCATCGAGCAGATGGAGAAGCTGCTGCAGCAGCTCGTCGGTGACGCCATCCAGGTACGGCTGGAGCTGGCGAAGGAGCCGCTGCTGGTGAAGCTGGACCCGACGGCGTTCGAGCAAATCGTGATGAACCTCTGCTCCAATGCGCGCGACTCCATGCGGCAGGGCGGGCAGCTGACGATTGGCACCGCGCTGGTGACCCGCCCGGAGGCGGCGTTTTGCGATGCGCATCCCGAGATGGCGGCGGGGCCGCTGGTGCGGCTCTCCGTCTCGGATACCGGGCTGGGAATGGACCCGAGTGTGGCCGCACACATCTTCGAGCCGTTTTTCACGACCAAACGGACCGGGCAGGGCACCGGCTTGGGGCTGGCGGTCGTGTACGGGTTGGTGCGGCAGCATGAAGGGTGCATCGATGTGGAAACCGCCACGGGTCGCGGCACGACGTTTCATGTCTACGTCGCCCATCAGGCGATTGCGTCGGTCCCCTCGCGCAGCGAGCCGCCCCCCGTCGCCACCACTACCGCAAAGCCGTCGATACGGGTCTTCATCGGGGATCCGGAGGAGCGGCAGCGCGCCCTGGTGGGGGATATCCTCCGCGAAGGCGGCTATCGGCTGGTCGGGTCGGCGGATGGCAGCCGAATCGCTGAGCAGGCCGCGCGCGCGGCAGAGCCCCCGCATGTGATCGTGCTCAATAGCGAGACGCTGGAGGGGGAGGAAGGGTTGGAGTGGGTGCGGCGGCTTCAGGCGGTCCTGCCGCAGAGCAAGATCCTCCTGCTGAGCGGACGGCGGGATGAGCGGTTGCGGGTGCTCACCGAGACCATCGCCGGCGTGCAGCTGTTGCGCACGCCGTTTGTGCCGACGCAATTGCTCGAGGCTGTTCGCCTGCTGGTGGAAACACCGGCGGGACCGCAGGCGCCGCCGGCCGCGGCATCGGACGGCGATGGCAAACCCCGCGTGCTGGTCGTGGATGATGACGACGCCATCCGCAAGCTCTGCCGCCGCATCCTCCAAGCCTCCTGCCAGGTGGTCACCGTGCCGTCGGGGCGCGAGGCGCTCGACGCGCTGACCGCGCAGTCCTACGATCTGCTGCTGACCGACTTGAAGATGCCGGAGATGGATGGCTTCGAGCTGATCGATCGCGCCCTCAAGGCTCGCCCGAGCCTGAAGGTGCTGGCGATGTCCGGCTTGATGACGCGGGAGATCGAGCAGCGCCTGCGCGCCGGGCCGGTGGCGTGTGATGCGCTGCGCAAGCCGTTCACCGCCACCGCGCTGGAGGAGGCGGTCCACCGATGCCTGTAAGCGATCTCGCGCTGCGGTCGGATCAGGAGTATCGGCGGTGGTTGACCCGTTTCGCGTCCCGCGTGCTGACGGCCAGCGCCGGCGGCGTACTGATCCTCTCCGGTACGCTCTTGCAAGGCCAGGTCGATCTCGGCAAGCTGATGGTGCTGGTCGGCTGCGCGCTCGCGTTGGCGTTGCTGATCCGCCTGGTTCCATGGTATCGTGTGGCGCCGGCGTGGTTTTTGCTGCCGACCGTTCTGACGGCGCTGGTCACGCTGGCCCTGCTGCGCATCTCCGGCGGCATCGCCAGCCCCTTTCGGCTGTTGCCGGCGGCGGTGTTGCTCTTTACGGTCGCCTATTTCGAAGGGGTCTGGCTGATCGCCGGTGCGGCACTGGTCATTGGCGGTGCGCTCACGGGGCTGGTGGGGATCAGCCGCTCGCTGGCCGTCTCTCACCGGTCGGTGGAAGCGCTTTGCCTCTTGCTGTTGGCGGTGATCGGCGCGCGCACCATCGCCACGCTCAGAAAGCAGCGCCGCAAAATCAGCCAGCTCAACGAGCGCATTCAGCAGCAGCGCGCCCAATTGATCGAGGCCACGAAAACCCAGACGATCATGGAGCTCGCGGGCGGGGTGGCGCACGAGCTCAACCAGCCGCTGACGGTGTTGCTGGCCGAGTCGGAACGGCTGCAGCGGGCGCCGGCGTTGCCGCCGGCGCTGAAGGAACCCCTCGCGCAGTGTTTCCAGGAGGCGCAGCGGGCCAGCCGGATCATCCAACGGCTGCAGGAGCTGACCACCCACACCACCGGGCCGTACGTCGGCGGAGTGACGATTTCCACGGTGATGGAGAAGGAGGCGCTTGAGGGGTAAGTCGCAGGAGGCTGGATGGCGAACGTGTTGATCGTTGACGACGAGACGGCGGTGCGCGAAGTGCTGTATGACTGGCTCAGCCGCCGGAATCATACGCCGCTGACCGCCAACTCCGGCGCCCAGGCGCTGGAAATGCTCAAGGCACAGCGGCCGGCGGCGATCCTGCTGGATATCACCATGCCGGGGATGAGCGGACCGGAGGCCGCCAAGAAAATCCGGTTGGTGGATGATGCCGTGCCGATTGTGCTGCTGCACGGAGGCGGCGATCCGGATATCTCCGCGGCGGAATTGAAGCGGCTGGGCATTGCGGGGGTCATCCGGAAGGAGCTGGGGGTGGAGCTCTTCTTGAAGAGCCTGGATCTCGTACTGCGGCGTCTGGAAGAGGCGCCGGGGCCGGCCGAGGCGCCGGCGGCGGTGCGCGTGCCGGGGCCGCTGCTGGTGGTGGATGATGAACCGGGGATTCTGCGGCTGCTGAGCTCCTTCTTTGAATCGCGCGGCATGCGGGTCATCACCGTCGCCTCCGGCGAAGAGGCGCTCTCCGCTTTGGCGAAGAAGCCGCTGGCCGTGCTGCTGGACATGACGATGCCGGGGATGGACGGCCTCATGACGCTGAAGAAAATCAAGACGGCTCATCCGGCGACGCCGGTAATCATGGTCTCGGGCGTCGGGGATGAGTCGACGGTGCAGGAGGCGCTCGATTCCGGCGCGTACGATTACGTGACCAAGCCGTTCAATCTCGAGTATCTCGAAACCGTCGTGCTCACCAAGATTCTTCTGGGGATTGAAGGGTGAGCGGCTCTCGCCCTCCCGTCCGCGAGTTCCTGCGCAGCTTCTTCTCCGCGTGGCTGTTCCGCGTCTACCGCCATCCGCTGCAGTTTCTCCTGCTCGTTGTGGTTCTTCCGCTGCTAGCCATCGTCGTCGCCACGCACCAGGCCAGCGTGGCCATGGCGCGCGACCAGGCCATGCGCAACCTGCGCATGACGGCCCAGGTCGCCGCCGAAGCGATCGAGGCAACACTCGGCGACGCCGCGCTATTCGGCCGCATGGTGGCGGATGAGCCCACCTTCCTCGAGGCGCTGCGGCGGCGCGACAAGGCCCAGCTGGCCATGCTGCTGGAGCGTGCGCTGCCTCGGCTGCCCGAGGCCGACCAGGCGGTGGTGGCGGATTCGGAAGGGCGCATCCTCGCCAGGGTGCCTGTCGGACGCAGCCGCGAGGCCGTCACGATGCTCGAGGAGGACGGCTGGCTGGGCGCGCAGCAGGGCGGCTGGCATCCCTACGTCTCCGCCGTGCGCGTGCGGGATGACGAGTCGCTCGAGAAGATCGTCGATGTCGTCCTGCCAGTGGTGCGGCAGGAAGCGCTCTTCGGCGTGCTGAAGCTGGAGTATCGTGTCGACTCCGTGAAATCGTGGATTCAGCGCGTGCGGGTGGAGCCGGAGGGCTTCCTCTATGTGGCGGACCACCACAGCCAGTTGGTGGTCTTTCCCTTCCAGGTGCTGCCCGGCAAGCCCAAGGTGGTCTCCGATTGGCCGCCGGTGGCCCAGCCGTTGTTGCCGGACGGGTTTTCGATGGCCTTCCAGGATACCCGGTTTGGCCGGCAGTGGCTGGCCGGCGTGTATCCGATCGGTGCCACCGGCTGGCGGGTGGTGTCGGTGCAGCCGCTCGAGGCGGTGCTGCGGCTGCTCTACCGCATCTTCCTGCCGCTGGGGCTGCTCATTCTCCTGCTACTGGGCCTGGTCGTGTTCGTGAGTGTGCGCTGGGCCGCACTGCAGGCGCTGAACTTCCGCCTGCTGCAGCAAAACGCGAAGCTGTTGAAGCAGTCGCAGCAGCGCTGGACGCTGGAACAGGGCAAATCCCCTCCGCGTCGCCAGGGAGGACAGGCCACGTAATGGTGACTTGCCAAGAGCGGCGCGTGCGGCTGATCATGGCGGCGGCCGTGCTGCTAGCAGCGGCGTGGTGTCCCGTGGCGTGGGCGCTACAGCGCGCCGTGAAAACCAAACTGCACAACTATCCGAACGCTCCGGTGGAGATCAAGCGGTCGGAGATTACCCTGGTGGAGACGTTCGCCTCGCCAACCCAGGCGAATAGCGAGGCCTCGACGCGCCGGAGCCAAATCCGCTACGCCAACCGCGACGGGCTCGCCCCGTCGTCCTTCATGCTGCAGGGCCGTGCGCTGTGCGTCAACCGTGCCGCCCAGCCGGTGGCGGCCTTCGCGCTGACGATCGTAGCACTAGATGCGTTCCACCAGCCGATCCAGTTGCCGGGCCGGCGCGGCGTCTATGCCGTGCAGCAGGTGGTCGCGTCGCTGCCGCGCGGCGGCTCAAAGGAAATCACCTGGCAGGTGGCGGCCGGAAGCTCCGAGGTCTATGAAGTGGCGGTGGTGGTCACGCGCGTGCGGTTCGCGGACGAGAGCCTGTGGGTCGCCCCCGGCGAAGAGCTCGTGGATATATTCTAGCGGAAGCAGAATGGTAGCACTAAGCACCAAGCACTAAGCAGTAAGTGGAACAGATCAGGGCAGCTCAGGGAGTACTAAAGCTGGAGAGCTGGTGCTCGGCGTAACGGCGGTAGAGGCCGCCGGGCTGTTTGAGCAACTCCTCGTGCCGGCCCTGTTCGATAATCCGCCCGTCATCCAGCACGACCACCCGATCCGCATGCTCGATCGTTGAGAGGCGGTGGGCGATGATCACCGCCGTGCGCCCCTCCAGCAGCCGGTTGAGCGCCTGTTTGATCAGCTCTTCGGATTCGGCGTCCAGCGCCGAGGTCGGCTCATCGAGGATCACGATCGGCGCGTCCTTGAGAAACGCGCGCGCAATCGCCAGCCGCTGTTTCTGCCCGCCAGAGAGGCGCAATCCCCGCTCGCCGACCTCCGTCTGATACCCCTTCGGCAGCGCCTCGATGAACGTTTCCGCAAAGGCGGCTCGGGCCGCCACGTGGAGCTCCTCGTCCGTCGCCCCCGGCTGGCCGTAGCGCAGATTTTCCGTCACGGTGCCGCTGAACAGGATCGGTTCCTGCGAGACGATGGCGATCTGCTGCCGCAGCGACTTCAGCGTCGCCTGCCGGATGTCGATGCCGTCAATCGTGATGCGCCCGCCCGTCACGTCGTAGAATCTCGGCAGCAGCTTCACGAGCGTGGACTTGCCTGCGCCGCTTGGGCCGACCAGGGCGATGGTGGTGCCGGCCGGAATATGTAGCGAGAGGCCATGCAGCACCGGCCCCCGGCCTTCATACTGGAACTCCACGTCGTCCAGCCGGATGTCGCCCTGGACCCTCGGCAGCGGCACGGCCCCCGGAGCCTCCTTCACCTCAGGATACGTGTCGAAGACTTCAAAGATGCGATCCATCGCCGCCAGGCTGTTGGCGAGGATCAAATTCAGTTCCGTCAGCCGCTGGATCGGCTGATACAGCATCCCCAAGTAGCCGTAGAACGCCATCAGCATGCCGACGGAGAGCGCGCCCGCCCACACCTTTGTCGCCCCCACCCACAACACGACGATGGGCCCCAGCGCGGTCAAGAAGCCTGTCGCACCGAGGGCCACCGACTGGAGGGTGACGCTGTCCATCACGGTGTCGAAATACTCCTCGCTCTGCGTGCGGAACTCGCGCGCCTCCTGCTCTTCCTGCGTGAAGGCCTGGATCGTCGAGATGCCGGCGAACTGCTCGTGCAGGTCGCCGGAGATTTCCTGCAGCTGGTGGTGCATCTGGCGGCTCTTGGCCTTGATGCGCTTTTGCAGGTGGTAGCTGACGGCGGCGTAGAAGGGGATGACGGAGAGCGACACCAGGGCGAGGTCGGCGTTGGCGATGAAGAGCACGACGATGATCGCCGCCACGCAGGAGAGGTCCATCGCCGTATTGACGAAGGCCGCCCCCACGAAGTTCTGGGCGGAGGCGATGTCCGTCGTCATGCGCGAGACCACCGCGCCGATTTTCTGCCGGTCGAAAAAGCTCAGGCTCATGCGCTGCACGTGGAGGTAGAGTGCTTCGCGCAGGTCGAAGATGATCTTATGGCCGGCCAGTCCGGCGAGGTAGAAGCGCCAGAAGCTCGCCACGGCGTAGAGGGCGTAGAGGGCGCACAGCCCCACCATGATCAGGTGCAGGTGCGAATGGGGCCGCGGCGCGTTCGGCAGGAAGAAGTCGTCGACGAGGATCTTGATGGTCCAGGGCAGGACCATGGGAATCAGGTACCGCACGACGCCAAAGGCGATGGAAGCGAGGATCAATCCCCGATAGGGCAGGGCGTAGCGGAGAAACCGCCGCAGACTGTGCCGATTGGGTTCCATCATGCTAGTATAGCACGATGATTCGCCTGAAGTCGTTCACGCTGCCGACGGTGGTTCAATCCCCGATGGCGAACTGCTCCGATCTGCCGTTTCGCTTAATCGCCCGCGAGCACGGCATGGCCTTTGCCTTCCTTGAAATGGTCTCCTCAGAAGCGCTGGTGCGCGACGTGCGCGCCACCTACGAGATGATGCGCTCCGTGCCGGAGGATAAGCCGCTGGGCGCGCAGCTCGTCGGCTGCGGCCCGGACGTCATGGGCGAGGCGGCGGCGAAAATCGAAGCGCTGGGCTACGATCTGCTGGACCTCAATCTGGGCTGCCCGGTGCCGAAGATCGTCAGCCACGGCGGCGGCTCGAAGCTGCTGCGCGAGCCGGAGATCGCCCGCGCCATCTTCACCAAGGTCGTCAAGGCGGTGAAGCGCATCCCGGTGACGGTGAAGATGCGCCTGGGCTTCAGCGACGGCACAGGGCACGAGGCGGCCCATATCGCGCGCATCGCGCAAGACTGCGGCGTCGATGCCATCGCGGTGCATGGCCGCACGCGCGAGCAGGGCTACACCGGCAGCGCCGACTATGACGCCATCCGCCGGGTCAAAGAGGCGGTGCAGATTCCCGTCATCGGCAACGGGGATGTGGTCGATGGGGCGAGTGCCTTGCGCCTGAAGGCGGTCTCCGGCTGCGATGGCATCATGATCGCCCGTGGAGCGCTGGGCAATCCGTGGATCTATCGCGAGGTGGAAGCCGCGCTGGAAGGCAAGACCCCGGCGCCGAAGCCGGATTTCGCCGCGCGCAAGCAGGCCGCGCTGCGGCATCTGGAGCTGCAGTGCCGCTTTGATGAGCGCCCGGTGGGGCCGCTGCGCCGCATCCTCTGTTGGTACTTCACCGACGTGCCGGGCGTGGCCGTCTTCCGCGACGCGATCCACCGCGCCCAAACGGTCGACGAACTGAGATCGTTGGTCGAGGCGTTTCATGCCGAAGGATAGTTTCAAGTTACAAGTTTCAAGTTCCAAGTGTCTTGAAACTTGAAACATGAAACCTGAAACTGTGCTGTATCTCGCCTCGCAATCGCCGAGGCGGCGCCAACTGCTCAAACGGCTGCGCCGGCCGTTTCGCGTCGTGCCCTCGGCCTGGCGTGAGGCGGTCCGAGCAGGGCAGAGCCCGTCGCGCAACGCGATGCGCAATGCGAGGGGTAAAGCCTGCAAGGCCGCACTCCCGCCCCGCGCGCAGGGGGTTGTGATCGGCGCCGACACGTTCCTGTATTTCCGCGGGCGCATCCTCGGCAAACCGAAGACGCAAGCGCAGGCACGGCGGATGCTCGCCAACTTAAGCGGCCGCAGCCACTGGGTCTACACGGGAGTCTGCCTGCGCGATGTCGAAAGCGGCCGCTGCCGGCTCAGTTACGCCAAGAGCCACGTGACCTTTCGCCGAGCCGCCCACGAGACGATTGCCCGCTACGTCGCGCGCATCAAGCCGCTGGATAAGGCAGGCGGCTACGCGGTGCAGGAGGATCGCGGCGTGCTGATCGCCCGCATCGAAGGCTCCCGCACCAACGTCATCGGCCTGCCGCTTGAGCTCCTCCGCCGCGAACTCGCGGCCTTCGGCTCGCCGGTTAGGGAGGCCAAGCGGCATGCGCGGTTCCGTGCCGCCCTCGAGGCGGTCAACCGCCGGCATGGGAAGACCCTGAGGGCGTTGGCGGAGTAACCAGCCAGTTGATATAGTTATCAAAATGTGATAACATTTAGTTATGCGAATCCGCACGAGGGTGACCGAAGAAGCCCGGGCTCGGGGGGTGACCGCCGCAGAGCTGGCGCGCCAGCTGGGATGGTATCGCTCGAACCTCTCAGGGATGGACGCCGGCCGCCGATCTGTGTCCCTGCGCACACTCGCCAAGCTCTCACGGTTGCTTGGATGCAGTCCTGGAGACCTCCTAGAGGTGTCCTGGATCCCAGAGCGTCAGGTTTTTACGCGTACTGAGCTCAACGCACGACTAAAGGAGCGTGAGAGTCGCAACTTGAATGGGTTAGAAAAGGGGTGGGTCCACTCAGTCCACCTGGCGTGGCTTCGGCACTATCAAGCGGTTCGGCACAGCCAATAATGGTGGCCTGATGCAGGATCCTTATGCCGCCGTCATCCGGCGCCTTAACCAGTACGGCGTGCGGTATGTGGTCGTCGGGATGGCGGGCATCAACTACTATGCCGAGGCCCCTCATCAAGCCTTCGCGACCATGGATTATGACATCCTGCTTGAACCGACGCTCGCGAACGTCGAGCAGACCCTTCGATGCTTAAAGCGGTTGCGCTTTGCGGTAGGAACGGCTGCCGGTCCGCTTCAAACTAATGCGGTCAAGGCCATTGTGCGGCAGCGTAGGACGCTCGTGGCAACGACACCGGACGGCCTGATGGTGGAACTGCTGCTGGAGGTGTCAGGCTACACCTTCTCGGAGTTGGCCCGTGATGCGAAGACGTTCACCGTGCGGGGCGTGCCCGTGAAAGTGGGGCAGTTGACGAAGCTGCTCATGTCCAAGAAAGTTGCCGGCCGCCCCAAAGACCGCCAGTTCCTTCGGCGCTACCAAGCCTTGCTTGATGAGACGTCGGCCTGATCCCCTCGCTCTGGGTGCATTGAATGGGTTTGACTCTGAGGTCAAGCGCCTCCTCCACGTAGTGCGGCCGCTGCGTTGTGCCTCCGGCACTCCCACCGCTCGCCGCCTGACGCCCCATCAGCCGCCGGAGTTGTGGAGATAAGTCATGTGTCCCCAGAATCCAGAATCGAGGCGTCGTTGACAAAGCCGCGCCGACTGAGTATGCTGACGGCAGTATGCGTCGACGACCGAACCCGACGCTACGGGACGTCGCACGCAGTTACGTCAACATCATTGAACAGATTGAGCGGACCAGCGATCCGGAAGAGCTCCACAGGCTGGAGGAGCAGCGGGTGGTGTGGCACAACCGCTTTGCTGATCGGCTGCGGCAGGCCGGCATCCCGTATCGCGACCGGGAGCACGTGACGCAGATCGCCGTTCGGATGGCTGGGGAAGACGCATGACGCTGCAGGAAGCAGCACACATCTACGTGGACCTGGTGCTGCTTGAGGAGTCCTTAGCACCCGGGCAAGAGCAAGCCCGCCAGGAAATTACCGCACTGCGCTCCAAATACCACGATCGCTTTACCGATCTGCTTCGGGCCTCGGGGATTCCCTGCGCTGACCGCTTTGAAGCGACCCAGCGCGCCTTCGAACTCGCCGGCCACCCCAGCCCGCACTCCTAGCGCAGCGTAGCGGCTGGCGGCCGCTACTTTGTGCCTGCGGCAACCCCGGCTCGCTCAAGCTGCGGTTCAGGCCGGCGCAGGCGGATGTCCAAATAGCGGCGGGTTCCGGGTGGAGGCAGGGCGCGGGATGTTCCCGAGAGGGAGGCCCGGAGGCGCCCTCGTCCCGTGGCGGGGAGAGGGAGGGTTCCCCGAGGGAACGCACGCGGCCTGCCGGCATATTTCGCTTTGCCGGAACCCGCTGCGGCACAAATGATTTATTGTTGACACCAGCGGTGGTTGTTATACTATGCACCAGGAGGTGCCACCAAGTCAGTTCGTATGGACGAAAGTCAGCATAGCAGTTATGACAGTGAACGTCTGTCACCCCGACGAATCGCCGTCGGGGTGTTGTTGTTTCCATTGAGGAGGTTCAGGCATGTCGCAAGTGTGTGACGCGCCCAGCACCACCGGTGCGAGCTCCAAGAAGACCGCGCAGTGCCCGCCGTTCGGCTACCAGTTGCTCCTGGATCTGTACGACTGCAAGCCCGGTGCTGCCGATGATCTGACCCTCTGCTACAACTTCCTGGAGGCCATCGTCGGGGTGCTGAAGGTGGAGCCGCAGTCGCCCCCGTACATCTTCCGGACGGACGGCAAGCGGTACCCGGATAAGGCAGGTCTTAGCGGCTGGATTCCGCTGGTGGAAAGCGGCATCCAGATCCACACCCTCACCCCCAAGGACTTCATCTCGATCGATATCTACAGCTGCCGGCAGTTCGACATCACGCCGCTCAAGGCGTTTGTGCGCAGCACCTTCGCGCCCAAGCGGATGGACGAACAGTTCCTTGAGCGCGGCATGGACTATTACAAGTCCTAACCCCGCCTTCAGACAACCAGCAGTAGACAATCCCGCCGAGCAGGGTGTACTATAATAATTTCATCTGTGAAAAATTTCACACAGTCAAGCCATGCTCGAATACGCCAGTCTGCTTATCTTTTCGGCTTTGACGCTGGGCGTGGGGCTCTTCATGCTCTTCGCCAACGCCCTCTTCGGCCCCAAGAAGCCCAGCGCGGTCAAGTCCGCGCCGTTTGAGTGCGGGGTCGACCCCATCGCGCTGCCCGCCGGCCGGCTGCCGATCCATTTCTACGTGGCGGCCATGCTCTTCGTCGTCTTCGACGTCGAGCTGGTGTTTCTGTTTCCGTGGGGCGTGCTCGCGCGGGAGCTGGGCTGGTTCGGGCTGGTGGAGATGGGCTTCTTTCTATTGATTGTCGTCGCCGGTTTCGCCTACGCCTGGAAGCAGGGCGCGTTGGAGTTTAAATGAGGGGTCGGTGACGGTATTCGTTCGTCGGTGACGTTGCCCGTATCGTTGTTTGGTTACGTAGTTCGGCTCTTGACGACAGACGTCACCGATGCACGAAACGGGCCACGTAACCGATAGACGAACAACGTAACCGGAGACGACATCATGCAGGGCACCGTGGACGTGAGCAAGCTCAGCTGGACCACCACGCGGCTGGACGCTGCGCTGGGCTGGGCGCGCAAATTCTCGATCTTCCAGTACCCCTTCGTGACGGCCTGCTGCGGCATGGAATACATGGCCACGGCCACCTCGCACTACGACATGGACCGCTTCGGGGCAGGCTTTCCGCGCTTTTCACCGCGCCAGGCGGACGTGCTCTTCGTCGTCGGCACCGTCAGCCACAAGATCGCGCCCGTGCTGAAGCGCGTCTACGACCAGATGACGGAGCCGAAGTGGGTGGTGGCCTTCGGCGTGTGCACCTGCACCGGCGGCTTCTACGACAACTACGCGACGGTGCGCGGCATCGACACGATCATCCCGGTGGATGTCTATATCCCCGGCTGCCCGCCGCGCCCGGAGAACGTGCTGGATGGCTTGATGAAGCTGCAGGAGAAAATCGCCCAGGGGGCGCAGACGACCGTGCCCACCGGGCCCTCGGCCCGCCCCGCCGAGCTGCAACGTCCGCACCGTCCGGAAACCCACCTCGACGACCGGTATCAGATACCGTCTTAACCCTCCTCATCCAACATGGTATCTGATACCAGGACGCTAGCGAGATTGATTCAGCGGCGGTGCGCGTCGCACGTGTTGGCGGCGCACCACTACCGCGGACAGCAGACCGTCCTGATCCGGCGAGAGGGCCTGCTGCAGGTGGCGCGGTTTTTGAAAGACGACCGGACGATGGCGTTCGATGTCTTGATGGATCTGACCGCCGTGGATTATCTCAAGTTCGGCACAACGCTCTCCAGCGCTCCCACGCTTACGACGCCTTCGCCGCTGCCGTACTACATGACGCCCAAGGTCTTGCCGGAGAAATGGGAGCGCATGGTTGCCAGCGACCAGTACCGCTTCGAGGTCGTCTACCATTTCTATTCCACCGCGCACAACCACCGGCTGCGGCTGAAGGCGCCGCTGCCGGCGGCGGATCCCGTCGTTGACTCCGTGACCGGGTTGTGGGCCGCGGCCAACTGGTTCGAGCGGGAAGCGTGGGACATGTTCGGCATCGCCTTTCGCGGCCATCCGAATCTCAAGCGCCTCCTGATGTACGAGGGCTTCGTTGGCCACCCTCTTCGTAAAGATTACCCTGTGAATCGTCGACAACCGCTCGTTGGGCCAGTGAACTAATGACAAGCGTTAGCACACAGCACACAGCACACAGCACACAGCCGAAGACGACGGAGACGCGGAACATGTTTTTAAACATCGGGCCGTCGCATCCGGCCATGCACGGCATCATCCGGATCGTGGCCGAGCTGGATGGGGAGCGCATGGTCGGGGCGGACGTGGAGATCGGCTACCTGCACCGCGCCTTCGAGAAGGAGAGCGAGCGCGGCCCCTACAACAATGTCATCCCGTACACCGACCGGCTCAACTACGTCTCGCCGCTGATCAACAACTTCGGCTACTGTCTTGCCGTCGAGCGGCTGCTGGGCATCGAGGTCACCGACCGCTGCAAGTTCATCCGCACCGTCATGAGCGAGATCTCGCGCATCACCGATCACCTCACCTGCGTGGGCGCCTCGGCGATGGAGCTTGGGGCCTTTACCGTGTTTCTCTACCTGATCAAGGCGCGCGAGTGGCTCTGGGATCTGGTAGAGGCGGTCACCGGTGCTAGGCTGACGATCTCTTACGGCCGCGTCGGCGGCGTCAAGGCCGATCTGCCGGAGGGATTTGCCGAGCGGACGAAGACGGTGCTGGAGGATGTGCGCGGGGTGCTGATCGAGTGCGACAAGCTGCTGACGCGCAACCGCATTTTCGTCGACCGGATGCAGGGCACAGGGGTGATCTCCAAGGAGAAGGCGATCAACTACAGCATCACCGGCCCGTTTCTGCGCGGTTGCGGGGTGGCGCTGGACGTGCGCAAGGCCACTCCCTACTTCGCCTACGACCAGATGCGGTTCGACGTGCCCACCGGCGAGCATGGCGATAACTTCGACCGCTACCTCGTGCGCATGGAGGAGATGGAGCAGAGCATGCGCATCATCGAGCAGGCGCTGGCGCAGCTGCCGGCCGGGCCGCTCAATGTCGATTACGACGGCGAGATCCTTCCCGCCGACGTGATGGTCGATGAGGCCAAGATGGGCCGCGTGGCGGGCTTTACGCAAGCCCATGTGCGCCCTGATCCGACGCTGTGGGGCTCCACCCGAGGCTACCACGAGGCGGTGAACGCGAAGGAAAAGCGCGCGGTGCTGCCGGCGAAGGAAGACACCTACGGCAACATCGAAGGGCTGATGCACCACTTCAAGCTCATCATGGTCGGCCATGGCATCCGCCCGCCCGCCGGCGAGTATTACAGCGCGGTAGAGGGGGCCAACGGCGAACTGGGCTTCTACGTGGTCAGCGACGGTTCCGACCGTCCCTACCGCGTGCGGGTGCGGCCGCCGTGCTTTACGATCATGGGCGCCTTGCATGAGATCATCGTGGGCGATCTGCTGGCCGATCTGATTCCGACCTTCGGCTCGGTCAATATGATCGGCGGCGAACTCGACCGATGAATCGCTCAAGG
>JACQRD010000059.1 GCA_016206675.1 Candidatus Omnitrophota bacterium | reverse complement strand
TGGCGCCTCACCGGCAAGCCGGCGCTGCGCGCCGCGCGCGCCGCATCATCCGTCGCCCATCTCGGCAGCCTCGGGCTTGTGCTGGCATGCCTCATCGGCCTCGCGGGGTCATCTGGTGCGCTGCAGGGCGCTGACACCGCCTGGCGCGGCTGGCTGGCCGGATCCGCCATCGTCCTGGGGCTGGGGTTGGTGGACGATCTCTGGCGCGAATTAGCGCCATGGGTGAAAGGAGCCGGGCAGGTGGTCGCTGCCATGATGCTGTTTGGCGGTGGCGTGCGCGTGGAGATCGTGTACTGGCCGGCCTGGTTCAATGGTGTGGTGACGCTCGTGTGGGTGGTGGGGCTGACGAACGCGTTCAATCTGCTGGACATCCTTGATGGGTTGGCGGCGACCATCGCTGCGGTGGCCGCTTTGGCTTTCATGATCCTGGCCGTCTCTTCGGGGCAGCCGCATCTGGCGGCCTCGGCGGCTGTGCTCACCGGAGCGCTGGCGGGCTTTCTGATCGTGAACTGGCCGCCGGCTCGATTGTATCTGGGAGACGCCGGCAGCCAGTGGGTAGGGTTCACGCTGGCCGCGCTCTCCCTTGCGATTCACTACGCTCCCGTCGGGAGAGAAACAGCCCTCGGCACGCCGGTGGTGGTGTTGGGCTTGCCGGTGCTGGATTTGGCCTTCGTGGTCTGGATGCGACTGCGCCGCGGCCGCTCGCCCTTTCAGAAGAGCCGGGATCATCTCGCGTTGCGCTGGAGAGCCTATGGCGCCACCGATCAGCAGGTCGTCGTCCGCATGGCAGGATTCGCCGCGGGGTTTGCCTTGGTGGGGTTGTGCGTTGCCAGGGGGTATGCCATGGCAGCGTACGTCGTGGCCGCCGCCGTCATCCTGGCAGTTGCGTTGCGAGGCTATGAGTTGTCGGCCGTGAACATCGATGCCTGAACCGCTGGTGATCCTCGGCGCCGGAGCCGCGGGTTTAGGCGCGGCGTACGCCGCAGGGGGGCAGGTACCGGTGCATGAGCAGGCGGCGGACGCCGGCGGGCTGTGCCGGTCAATGCGGGTGGGCGCGTACCGCTTTGATGAGACCGCGCACGTGCTCTACTTCCATGACGAAACCATCCGCCGGCTGGTGCAGGAGTTGCTGGGTGATAACCTTCAGGCGTACGACCGGCGAGCCCGCGTCTACGCGCATGGCCGGTATCTGCGCTACCCCTTCCAAGCCCACCTGCATGGGCTGCCAGAGGGCATCATTCGGGACTGCCTCCGTGGCCGCCGCCAGGCCGACACGCGCCGCGACGCGGATCGGTCCCCGAGCTCGTTCGACGGTTGGGTGCGACAGCGGCTCGGGCAGGGGGTGGCACGCCATTTCATGACGCCGTACAACACGAAGTTCTGGACGCTGCCGCCGACGGAACTGACGCCGGAGTGGGCCGAGCGGTTCGTGCCGGTGCCGACGCTGGAGCAGATGCGCCGCGGGGCGCAGACGGATGACCCAATGGAATACGGATATAACGTGCGCTTCGTCTATCCCCGGCAGGGCGGCGTGGCCTCGTTGATGGCGGCCTTGGCCAATCAGGCTGCGGCCTTGCAGTTCAACAAGCGAGTGGCCCGGATCGATCTGACGCGCCGGCTCATCTGGTTTGCCGACGGAACGGATGTGGCGTTTGAGCGGGCCATCAGCACCATCCCGCTGCCTGAGCTGCGGCGAGTGCTCGCTCCGCTGCCCGACGCCGTATCGGCAGCCTTCGATCGGCTCCGGTGGCTCTCGTTGTTTGTCCTGCACCTCGGGGTGCGGGATGACGCCATTCCCGCATTTGATTGGGCCTATTTTCCCGAGCCCGACGTGCCATTCTTCCGCGTCGGCTGCCCGTCACGCTATGCGCCCGACAGCGCGCCGGCGGGGTGCCGCACCCTCTCCGCGGAGGTCAGCTTTTCGTCGTGGAAGCCATTGCCCGATCAGGCGCAACTAATCCATGACATCATCGACGCGCTGATGCGCGTGGGACTGTTATCAAGCCCCGCCTCCATGGAAGCGCAGACGATCGCGCGCATCACCTACGGGTATCCGATCTATGATCATGCCTATCGCGATGCCACCGACACCATTCTGGCATTTCTGCGCCATCATGGGATCGTTCCAGCCGGCCGGTTCGGCCGCTGGGCCTACCTGTCGCTTGAAGACAGCCTCATCGACGGGATGCGGGCCGCACAGGCCTGCCGCGAGCGCGCGAGCGCATGCGTGCCGGCATGAAGTCGTCGGCGTCGTGGGGGTCGATGCTCTGGCAGCTGGCCTTAAAGGAGCTGCGCGTGCGCTATAAGTCGCCGGCCCTCGGCATCCTCTGGGCGTTCGCCGTGCCGCTGTGCCTCAGCGCGGTGCTGGCGGTCGTCTTCGGGCGCCTCATGCCCGCGTCGATCGCCGGCACGCCGTATTTCCTGTTTTTGCTGGCGGGCATCTTCCCGTGGAACAGTGTTCACGCCACCATCAGCGCGGCCACCACCAGCCTGCAGGACAACGGACGGCTCATCCGGCAGATCCGCTTTCCCCGGCAGCTGATTCCCTGGTCGATCGTCGCGGCGCATTTCACCAACTTCCTGTGCGCCTTGGCCGTCGTGGGGGGCGGCATCATCCTCTTTGGGGCGGGGGGTCGCCCGTGGCTGTGGATGCTCCCGGTTGCCGTGATGCTGCAATTGCTCTTCGCTGGAGGGATGGCCCTGCTGGTGGCTGCCTGGCAGGCGCAGTACCGCGATATCAAGTACGTGGTGGAGGTAGCCCTGCTGCTTTGGTTCTACCTCACACCGGTGATCTATCCGGCTTCGAGTGTGGCGTCACACGGCTGGCTGCGGTATGCGCTGCTGAGCAATCCGATGGCCGGGCTGGTGGGCCTCTACCGCACAGGACTGCTGGGATGGGAGGCCGCCGGGATGCCGGCGGGAGTCTCACCCTTGATGCTGCTGGGGGTCACGCTGGTGACAAGCGTCGTCTGTGCCTGGGTCGGCTGGCGAGCCTTCAGCCGCCGCGCCGCGACCCTGGCGGATTTTGTCTGACCATGGCGGATCATCGTACAAACAGCGATTGGGCCATCCGCGCCGAGGGGCTCGGCAAGCAGTACCTCATTGCCCACGAAAAGAGCGCGCTCGTGCGCGGGCTGCTGCCCCATTTGCTGCGGCCGCGCCACGTGCAGCCGTTTTGGGCGCTGCGCGAGGTGAGCTTCACGGTGGCGCGCGGCCAGTGCGTGGCCCTGCTGGGGCCCAACGGGGCGGGGAAGTCCACCCTACTGAGCCTCCTCGGTGGGATCACGGCACCCACAACCGGCAAGGCCGGCACGCAGGGGCGGGTCATCTCGCTGCTCTCGCTCGGCGCCGGCTTCCATCCGGAGCTCAGCGGCGAGGAAAACCTCTGGCTCAACGGCACGCTGTTGGGGATGTCCGGCGCGCAGATCCGCCGCCGGTTCGAGGCGATCACGGCATTTGCGGACATCAACGGATTTCTGGACGCCCCCCTCTCGACGTATTCCAGCGGCATGCAATTGCGGCTGGGCTTCGCCATCGCCATTCACGCGGACGCCGAGGTGTTGCTGATCGATGAAGTGATGGCGGTCGGCGATGCGGCCTTTCAGGCCCAGTGCCTTGAGCGGCTGCGAGCGCTGAAGCGCGCCGGCGTGACCCTGATGATTGCCACGCACGCGCCTGAGATGCTCAACGGGCTGGCGGATCAGATGCTGCGGTTGCAGCGGGGCTGCCTCGTGCACGATGAGCGGCAGGCCGCGATCCTCAACGAGTGGGGACGGCGCTACGGAACCGGCGACGCGCAGATCGAGGAGGTCTGGTATGCCGATGCCAAGGGTGAGCCCATCCCCGGTGGATTCAGCGGCCGCCCCTTGACCATCTGCGCGCGATTCACCGTCGCGCAGGCGCTGCCCGACCCGCACATCGGGATGGCCATCTTCCGCGAAGACGGCACGTACTGTTACGGCCCGAATACGCGCTATGACGGTCTCGAGTTCCCGACGATGGATCCGGGAACCTATGAGTGCCGTCTGCATCTCGAAGCCCTTCAGCTGACCCCTGGCCGCTACCGCCTCTCTGTGGCGATTTGGGACCGAGAGGAGCAGTCGCCTTATGATTACCGGCCGGGCGGCTATCTGCTGGACATCAGTGGTCCAGACGCGCCCGGTGTGGTGCTCCTAGAGCATGAGTGGCGGTTGGGGCCGGCCTCATCTGCCCCTCTGTCAGTGGAGGGGTCCTGCCAGGAGGGAAGCGGCTATCGAGCCGGCGCGCCGCTGACCTGGACGCTGGGATGCCCCGACGATGGGCCGGCGAGCCTGCTGGCCG
>JACQRD010000058.1 GCA_016206675.1 Candidatus Omnitrophota bacterium | reverse complement strand
GTGATGAAGCGCTCGAGCGGCTCGTCGATGCGGTGCTGGACGAAGGCGACGCCGCGGCGCTTGCAGAACTTGGAGAGCGTTTCGTTATGCTCCGCCATCGCCCGCTCCAGCTCCGCCGGCGCGTAGGCCAGCTGGTGGGTCGCGCCGGTTTCGGCGTCGATGAGCGTGCCGGCCTGCGGCAGCGCGCGCGGATGCAGCTCTTCCGGCGTCAACACCTGGATCACCTTGACTTCCACGTTGCGCATGGCCAGCAGGTGCAGCGCGCGGAAAAAATCCGCCGGCGGCACCATGCCGTCGGTGATCAAAATGACCTGGCCGCCGTGGATGCGCAGGGTGGAGACCGCGCGGCTCATCCAGGCGGCGTAGCCGATGTGGCCGTCCACGCGAGCACCATCAGTCCACTCGACCAACCGCAGCAGGTCGCTGCGCCGGTGATGCCAGGGGCTGGAGGTGACGGGGCCCTCGCGGAGCCAGTCGAGGCGCACGTGGTGGTGGCCGGCCAACCCCACATACCCGAGGCAGACGGCCAGCTGCACGGCCCGCTCGAACTTCTCCGGGCGCGGCAGCGACATGGAGCGCGTCGTATCCACCATCACCTCCACCGAGAGCTCGATTTCCTCGCGGTAGGTTTTCACGAAGAGCTTGTCGAGGCGGGCGTAGAGATTCCAGTCGATGGAGCGGATGTCGTCGCCGGGCGTATAGGGGAGATAGTCCGCGAACTCCACGGAGGAGCCGCGGCGATTGACGGCGTAGCGGCCGCCGACGCGATGGCCGGCGCGCACCCATTTGACGGAGAGCTGCAGCGCCTCAAGCCGGCTGATGAGCTGCGGCGTCAACCATGTCGCTGAAGGCATGCCTGAGGCCTTGCTCGAGGCTGAAGGCTCTAGGCTCTAGGTGTGCTTTTGCCTAGAGCCTCGAGCCTTGAGCCTTGAGCGCCTTGTCGGAGGGGGCGGAGGATTTCGTTGAGGATGGATTCTGCGGTGCGCTTCTCGGCTTCCGCCTCGAACGACAGCACCACCCGGTGGGTCAGCGCCGGCAGGGCCACTGCCTCCACGTCGTCGAAGCTGACGTTGACGCGGCCCTGTACCAGGGCGCGCACCTTGGCACCCATCAGGATGGCCTGCGCGCCGCGCGGGGAGGCGCCATAGCGCAGAAACCGGTTCGCGGGCGCGTCAGCACCCCCGGCCCGACCATCGCCAGTGCCGGGGCGGGCATCCTGCTCCGGCCGCGTGGAGGTGACGAGCTGGACAACATGCGCTTCCACCGTGCTGGCCACGAGCACTTCCCGCACCAGCCGCTGCGCGGCGATGATCCAGGCCGCGGCCTGATGCTCCGGCAGCACGGACGCGATCGGCTCGGGCTCAGCGGTCGTCGTCTGCCGGAGGATTTGCGACAGTTCCTCTTGAGAGGGGTAGCCGATGAAAATCTTAAACAAAAACCGGTCGAGCTGGGCCTCCGGCAGGGGGAACGTCCCTTCCATTTCAATCGGGTTCTGCGTCGCGATAACGAAGAAGGGCTCATCCAGCCGGTGGGTGGTGCCGGTCACCGTCACCTGATGCTCCGCCATCGCCTCCAGCAGGGCGGATTGCGTTTTGGGCGTGGCCCGGTTGATTTCATCCGCCAGCAGGACGTTGGTAAAGACCGGCCCCTTGGAAAACTCAAACGCTTTATGGCCGCCGCGGTCGACGACCAACTGAGTCCCCAGGATGTCCGCCGGCATCAGATCCGGCGTGCACTGGATGCGCTTGAAGGCCAGGCCGAGGGCGCGGGCGAAGGATTTAGCTAGCAGGGTCTTGCCGAGGCCGGGCACGCCCTCCAGCAGCACGTGGCCGCCGGCGAAGAAGGCGATCAGCAGCCGCTCGACGACCTCGTCCTGCCCGATGATGGCGCGGGCGAGCTCCTGGCGGATGGCCTCGAACTGCTTGCGGAACTCTTCCGGCGTGACCTTCACTTCACTCATCCTGTCATGCGCTCCATTGCATGAAATAGGCGAAAAAGTTACCGCGCGAAATCTCCAAATCCCAAATTCCAAATCCCAAATTCCAAATAAATTCCAAGCACCAAGTTCCAAATTCCAAGTGTTTGGTGCTTGGGATTTGGTGCTTGGGGCTTTCGTGTCATTGTTCTGACCGTTGTTGCAGGTGGTCGAAGATGCTGCGGTATTCCGCCGGCACCGGCTGCCGCGAGGCGGCTGACTCCTCCAGCGGTTGATCTGTCAATTGGGCGTCTTGCGCCTCGGCCTTCGGCCTGGCGGCGGAGACGTCGCCTGAGGGCTTGCCGACGCCTCGGTCGGGCCGGCCGCTTTGCGTGGCGGCGCTGTCCGTTTTCAACTGAATCGGGTGAGCACTCTTGGCCGCCAGGTCCTCCAGCGACTCGGCGCCGCCGTAGAGATGGGGGTCGGTGCTCGTCCCGGCCTGCGGCTGGGGCTGCGCTTCGGCGGAGGCCAACTGCGCTTGCAGATTCTTCAGCTCTCCCGACATCTCCTTGAGGAGCTGCTGGATGTCGGCTTTCAGCGCCTCCCCCTCACCGAACGTCTGGCCGCTGCCCTGCTGACCCGAGCCTGCCTGCGCTTCTTGGCTTTGCTGCCGCTGCTGCGACCCCTTCTGTTGTCCCTGAGCTTGCTGTTGTTGCCGTCCTCTTTGTCCTGTTTGTCGATTTTGGCTCTGGCCCTGGCTTTGGTTTTCTGTTTGCTGTTTGCTGTCTGCTGTTTGCTGTTCTTGGCCTTGTGCTTGGTGCTGGTCGCTGGCCGCTTGCTGCTGGCTTTGTGCTGTTTGCTGTGTGCTGTGTGCTGTGTGCTGCTCTTGGCCGCCCTGTTGTCCCGCTTGCTGCTGACTGCCGGCTGCTGGTTGTTGCCCTTGTCCTGATTGCTGATTTTGCTGTTGGCTTTGTGCTGAAGGCTGTGTGCTGTGTGCTGACGGCTGTTCTTGCTGTCCTCCACCTTGCGATTGCTGTTGCTGGCCGCCAGCCTGCGATGGCTGCGGCTGTTGTCCACCTGCCGATTGCGGCTGCCCCTGTCCCCCCTGCTGGCTCTGGTCTTGGTTCTGGTTGAGGCTTTGGCTTTGTGCTGATTGCTGGTCTTGTTGCCGGTTTGGGGCTGTCTGCTGTCTGCTGTCTGCTGGGTGCTGCTCTTCAGGTTGCCTCAGCACCGGGGGCAGCACCCGATTCAGGCGCGGCCACAACAGCAGCAGCAAGAGGGCGGCGGCCAGCACGCCCGAGCGATGATCGAGCGGCCGGGGAAACCGCACCCGGTTCATTGAAAATCGCCCGGCAATCTCCTCAAGAAGCACCGGATACAGCGAGGAGGCGCCGGGACGGCGGGAGAACTCCTCGGCGGTGATGAGGCGCTGCTGAAGGCTCAGCGCGCGATCCAAAAAGGCGGCGGCTTTGCGCCGATCCATCCATTGCCGGCGCAGCCACACGGCCTGTGCAATCAGCAGCCCCGCCGCCAGCGCCAGCGGAAGGCCGAGGCGCCAGCGCGCGTCAAGCGCAAGGGCGTCCAGCCGCCATGCCAGCAACGCGCAGCAGCTCGCCCCAAGGCCGGTGAAGACGGCGGCCTTGGCCATCAGTGCCGCCCGGTAGCGGGCGGCGAACCGCTGAAGCAAGATCGGGAGCTGTGTCATCCCACCACCTCTTGGAACCAAGACGAGGTTGTGCCCCGACACATCATCCGCTGTCCCACAACCTCGTCTCTGTGCCGAATCATCATCCAATCATCGGTGTCGGCACAGGCGCCGTCTCCGACGGCGCGGATTCCAAGAGGTGGTGGGATCACGGTAGATGGCGGGATTCAAAGCGTCCGGCGATCACTCGGCCGTCGATGACGGTTTCATCAACCCACACGAGGGCCAGCGGCCCCACCGGCGTTTCACCGGCTGCCGCGGGAGCCTGGGAGCCGTTCGCCATCTGCTCGCCGAGCGTGCGGCGCTCCTTCTTTTCCGTCGCTTTATCGATCTGCCCTTGCGCCACCATGCCGGCCAGGATGCCAGCTAGGCTGCCCAGTTGCGTGCCGACGCCCGGCGCAATGGCGCTGCCGGCGATAGCCCCCACCGTCTGGCCGATTTGCGTTGGAGAGATAGTCATGGCTGAGCAACCACCAAGCAGCAGCGCGGCAACCGCTGCGATGGCACTAAACTTCCAACGACTCTTCCACGTACTGGACATGCTCTCCGGTGACGTCCTTCGGTTACGGTGACGTAGCCCGCTTCGTGTATCGGCCACGTTGTTCGTCACGTGCCAAACTGGCCGAACAACGTTGCCGAACAACGACACGGGTAACGTCACCGACTGACGTAACCGACACCCGATGATAGGCACTCAACGTACGCACCGTATGCTACCCCAAAGCCTACCCCTTGACAAGCCGACCAGTTTCCGGTAGGTATCTGATACCGGCGATGGCCACACCGATTGTCGTCAACAACTTGACGAAGCGCTACGACACGGCGGTTGCGCTCGCCGGCATCTCCTTTGACGTCCAGCCCGGGGAGATCATGGGGTTTCTCGGGCCCAACGGTGCCGGCAAGACGACGACCATGCGCATCCTGACCGGCATGCTGGCACCCACCGAGGGTTCAGTATGCATCGACGGCATCGACGTCGGCGACGACTCCCTGGCCGTGCGCCGGCGCATCGGCTATCTGCCGGAGCACATCAGCCTCTATCCGGAGCTGCGCGTGCAAGAGTACCTCGAGTACCGCGCCCACATCAAAGGAGTCCCCCGCAGCGATCGCCGCGCGTGCCTGCAGGAAGCCATCGCCCAGTGCGACATCGCCGACGTCTCCCGCAAGCTCATCGGGCGGCTGTCCAGGGGGTACCGCCAGCGCGTGGCACTGGCCGATTGCCTGCTCGCGCGGCCCAAGATCCTCATTCTGGATGAGCCGACCGTCGGGCTCGATCCGCACCAGATCCGCCAGACCCGCGAGCTGATCACCCGCCTCGGCCAGCAGGCCACCATCCTGCTCTCAACGCACATCCTGCCGGAGGTGGAGATGATCTGCCACCGCGTGGCGATCATCAATCAGGGCCGCATCGTCGCGGTCGATTCGCCAGCGCACCTGCGGCAGCGCCTGCAGGGCGCGCGGGTCATTCGGACGCAGCTCAAGGGGGAGGCCTCCGCGGTGGAAGCGGCCCTGCGGCAGCTGCCGGGGGTGGCCCGCGTGCAGTTGACGGGCCAGACGGACGGGTATGCCGCCTTCGATTTGGAGGTGGCCAACGGCGGCGACATCCGCGAGGCGATCTTCCGCCTGGCGGTGGAGCAGCGCTTCGGCCTGCGGGAGCTGTCGCAGGCGCAGGCCACGCTTGAAGACGTCTTCATCCAGTTGACCACGAAAGAATGATCCTACTGTCCCGAATAACGTCACCGAACAACGACACGGGCTACGTAACCGATGACCGATTAACGTAACCGACCATGGGCAATCTGATTGCGCTCACGCAGCGGGAGTTGAAGTCGTTCTTCTACTCCCCTATCGCCTACGTCGCGGGAGCGCTGTTTCTGCTGCTGCAGGGTTTCGTCTTCTGGCTGCTGGTCTTGGTGATGGTGGATCCGCGGGCGGACCCCGGCCTGAGCATGGCGCAGTACTTCTTCGGGGGCACCTTCTTCTTCTGGTTCGCCGTCCTGCTCATCGCCCCGCTGCTGACGATGCGCACCTTCAGCGAGGAGAAGCGCACCGGCTCCATCGAGCTGCTTCTCACCGCGCCGGTGACCGACGCGCAGGTCGTCCTCGCCAAGTTCCTGGGCGCGTGGCTGGCGTACGTCGTCTTTTGGCTCTCCACGCTGATCTTCTTCTTCGTGCTGCGGCGTTTCTCCGCCTTCGACTGGATGCCGGTGGCGACAGGCTACCTGGGCACGTGGCTGCTGGGGGCGGTGCTGATCGCCGTCGGCGTGCTGGCCTCCAGCCTAACCCGCAACCAGGTCATCGCGGCGGTGCTCTCCTTCGTGGCCATCCTGCTGCTCTTCTCCGTCGGCCTGCTCGACATCTTCATCCGCGATCCGGAGGCCAGCAAGCTGATCAATTACCTCTCGCTGATGGAGCACCTGCGGGATTTCTCCAAGGGCTTTCTTGACACCCGGCCGGTCGTCTTCTACCTGAGCCTAACGGCGATCTGCCTCTTCCTGACCGGCCGGATCATCGGCAGCCCTCGCTGGCGCTCGTAATCCGATGAGAAAAGCTGCGAGAAGGTTCGGGGTTGGGGGTTGGGGGTTCGGATGAAAACGTGGCGGAGGGTATTTGCATCGGTGAATCTGCTGGCGACGGCGGGGTTGCTCTTTGCCCTCTTCATTCTCGTTAACTTCGTCGCGAACCGGCGCTACCTGCGGCACGACTTCTCCCGGCAGCAACTGACGGCCCTCTCCAGCCAAACCACCCAAACGCTGGCACAGCTGAGCGAGCCGCTCTCCGTCATCGTCTTCTACCAACCCTCCCACCGGCTCTACGAGCTCGTGCGGGATCAACTGAAGGAGTACGAGCGCGCCAGCACCCAGGTGCGGGTGGAGTTCGTCGACCCGCAGCAGGACATCGCCCGCGCCAAGCAACTCGTCAAGGAGTTTGAGATCGACGTCAACAGCCCGGAGGCGCTGAACCTTGTCATCTTCAAGTCCGGGACGCGCCATAAGTACCTCTCCGATACGGACCTAGCCGACTACGACTATGAGGCGGCCGATCCGATGGCCGGCCCTCGCGTGAAGGCTTTCAAGGGCGAGGCGGCCTTTACCTCCGCGATCATCAACGTCACCCGCAAGAGCCAGACGCTGGTGTGGGCCACCACGGGGCACGGTGAAAAGTCGCTCAGCAACGCCTCGCCGCAGGGATTGGCTGACTTCAAGCGCCTGCTGGAGCAGCAGGATGTCAGCGTGCAGGAGGTGACCCTGCTGGAACGACCCGAGGTCGCCCCCGACGTCCAGCTCCTCCTGATCGTCGGCCCAACCCGCCGGTTCCCCGAGGCTGAGGTGGCGATGGTGGAGACCTTCCTTACCCGCGGCGGGCGGCTGCTGGCGCTGATCGACCCGCTGGACGACACCGGGCTGGACGCGTTGCTGGCGCGCTGGGGCATCGCCCTCGGCCGCAACATCGTCGTCGACCCTGAGTCGATGCGGCGCCTGCCCTTTGTCTCAGCGGCGAACCTCCTGGTCACCGACTACACCGAGCATCCGATCGTCAGCAAGATGCAGACGCTGATGACCCTGTTTCCGCTGGCCCGCTCCGTCAGCCCGGCCCAACCCGCGCCCTCCGGCATCACTACCACCCCGCTGGCGCTGACCTCCGCCGCCGGCTGGGGCGAGACGCAGACCGGCAATGAGCGGTTTGAGTTCGCCGAGGGGGAAGACCTGAAAGGTCCCGTCTCGATTGCGGCCGCCGCCGAGCGGACCGAGCCGTCCAAGACGCGCGTGGTGGCCATTGGCGATTCGGACTTCCTCATCAACGCGCAGCTGGGCAACGCCGGCAACAAGGACTTGGTGATGGGTGCGCTCTACTGGCTCATCGAGCAGGAGCAGTTGATCGGCATCAGCCCCAAGACGGTGGAAGCCATCAAGCTCATCCTCACCGGCGGGCAGCTCAGCGGCATCTTCTGGCTCAGCTTCGCCGGCCTGCCGCTGGCCTTCGGCCTGTTGGGCGTGGCCATGTGGTGGATCCGAAGACAGTGAATGCGCTGGAAAACCACTGTTGTTCTCCTCGTGGCCACAATTGGCATCGGCGTGTACGTCTCCCTCTACGAAATCAAGCAGCCCACCCGCGAGGAGGCGCAGCGACACTCGAAGCGCGTCATCAACGTCGAGCCGAATGACGTCACGCAAGTGGTCCTCGATCTGCCGAACGCGAAGACGACGCTGAATCGCAACGGCAGCGCATGGACGATGACCCCGCACAACCTCCGTGCCGATGCGGCCCTGGTGGAGGCGCTGCTGGACGACTTCTCTCCCCTCATCTCGGAACGCATCCTCACGCCGACCGCTGAGCGCCCTGTCAGCGCGAAGGAGTTCGGGCTGGAGCCAGCGGTCGGGTGGGTGTCCATCGCAACGGAAGAGGCAACCGCGACACTGCTCTTCGGAGATGAAACGCCGGTGGGCCGCGGCCGCTACGTGAAGCTCTCCGCCAAGCCGGAGGTGTTCATCATCTCCTCGCGGCCCTTCGAGAGCCTGAATCAGCCGCCGGAGCACTTCCGCGACCGCCGCCTCTTTGGCCTGAGCAGCTGGTCGTGCCAGCGGCTGGCGGTGGCCTCGCCGCAACGCAGCTATGAGCTGCTGCGCAGCGACAAGACCTGGAAACTGGCGGCACCCATTGCCGATGACGCAGACCGCGCCGCGGTCTCGGCGCTGCTGGGCCATCTGGAGCGGATGGAGATCAGACGGTTCATCAGCGATGCGCCGCCGGCACAACTCGATCCTGCGTGGGGCCTCAATCAGCCCACGACGCAGCTGACGGTGCGTGCGGGCGACCCGGCGCAGGAGATCGCGGTCGTCATCGGCAAGCCGCTTGCGGATGACGCTGCGCTGCTCCATGCCAAGCGCAGCGATGAACCATCCATCTACGCCATCGCAGCGGCCGATCTTGAGCCGGTGATGAAACCGGCCGATGAGCTGCGCAGCAAGGCCTGCTTCACGTTCTTCACCGGCAACGTCACCAAAGTCTCAGCGCAATGGGGCGCCCAGCCTGCCGAAGCCGGCACGGCGAAGGCAGGGGCGTCATGGACGATCCAGCGGGACGGCGAGGCATGGACGGCGCAGCAGGCGGCAACTCCGCTGGAGCGCGGCAAGGTGGAAGCGTTTCTCAATGCCCTGGCGGATGCCCGCCTGGTGCGCTTCGTGGACGCGGCAGGCGGCCTCTCGTGCTATGGGCTGGACAAGCCGGAAGGAGTCGTCGCTATCTGGACGGGTGAGCAGGAGCCGCCGCAGCAGTTGGAAATCGGCAGTACCGTCAAGGGCGAGAAGACGCGCTACGGGCGGCTTGTGGCGCGGGGCGCGATCGCCGTGCTCCCTGAATCGCTGGTGGGCACCGTCTCGACAACGACGCTCGACCAACTGAAAGCCGTACCGCCTAACGGCGGCGGGCCTTGATGAACTGGGCGGCCCGCACCATGCGCTGGACCACCGTCAGATGGGTCAGCACGCACAGCACGACTAGCGCCCACCAAAACAGATCCCGCCCGAGCGGCCGCCAGGGCAGCAGCGCGGAAGCCGCTAAGCCGCCCAGAAAGAGCGCGCTGCGCTCGGCGCGCTCCATCAAATCGGGCCACTCCAGGTTGGAGACCGCCACTTCCATCGCCGCCCGCGCCTTGGCGTAGCTGACCAGCAACCCCCCAGCGAGGGCCACCATGCACAGCAGCCAGTAGCCGCTGACGTGCGCCACCGTGAGGGCGACGAGGCTATCCACATACCGGTCGCACATGGCGTCCAGATACGCGCCGAAGGCCGTGGCCCGTCGGCCGGCGCGTGCTACCGCCCCATCGAGCGCATCAAGGCAGCCCACCGCCGCCATGGCCAGGCAGAACGGCATGGTGGCGCGCGTGCGCAGGTATTCCCAGCAGACGACGGCCGTCAACAGTGGAGCCGCGAGGGTAATAGCGGAGGGGGGCACGCCGGTGCGGGCGATTGCTGCCGCCAAGGGATGCAGCAGCCGGTTGAAGACGTCCTTGTACCGGCTGGTGAGCATGGCCCAAGCGGCCGTCTTAAGGGGAGGCAGGCGCTGCGGGGGCTGCAGGGACTTTGGCTGGAGCGATGCTGGAGATTTTCACCTTGAAGTTGAGCGTCTTGCCGGCCAACGGATGGTTGAGGTTCAGCACCACCGTCTCCCCCTTGACCTCGGAGACGACCGCGCGAAAGCTCTGCCCGGAGGGATTGACCCCTTGCAGCGGCATCCCTACTGCAGGGGTCGTGCCGGCGGGCAGCTGGCTCTTCGAGACTTCAACGTAGGCGGCCGGATCGACGGTCCCGTAGCCCTCCTCCGGCTTGACCGTGACCTCCTTGGCGTCATTGATCTTCAAGCCGGCCAGCTGCCGCTCAAGCCCCGGGATGATCTGCCCCTGCCCATGGATATAGTGGAAGAGACCCTTGCCCTCAGTGGAGTCCACCACCGCCCCATCCACCGTCAGGGTGTACTCCATGCCGACGTCCATGCTGTTCTGAATCGTGGCCTCCGAGCTTTTTTCGGCGGCCGCTGCTGCGGCCCCGCCCAGAACAGCCATTCCAAGGAGTGCTGCCAGCCATCCAGTGGCTGCGAACCGCCCTGCCGCCCGTGTGGGGCTCATGCATCCTCCAGCGTTGCGAATCGTAATATTGAGGGCACTACCTTAGCTGATCCCTCCTCTAAAAGCAAGACATCAGCAGACAGCAAACAGCATACAGCATACAGTAAAGGCGTCTTCGACTGTTTGCTGTCTGCTGTCTGCTGTGTGCTGTTTGCTACCGAGCGGCCCTTCTGTTTACTACTTGGCACGGAATGTGCTATAGTTCCACAGATTCACCGGACACCTATGGCCATGCAAGCCAAACAAACCATCCAACAACGCCTGCTGCTAGCCCCCAACGTAGCGCTGGCGCTGGAAATCCTCCGTATGCCCACCATGGAGCTGCAAGCCTTCCTTGAGCAGCAGATGGAGGAAAACCCCCTGCTGGAGCTGAGCGAGTCTGAGGAAGATGCTGAGGACCCATCGGCTGAAGCCGAGCCGGCCTCTGAAGAAACTTCCCAGCAGGCCGATCTGGATGATCCGCTGCTGAACCCCCGGCAGGTGGCTGAGGCGGCGGAGAATCCGGACGATGACGACGCGCAGCTGGAAGAGTGGCTGCACAGCCAACGGCTGGTGACCCGCGAGTCGCTGCACCAATCGTTGCATCTGCAGTGGGGCTGCCAGACGGTGGATGCGCAGGCGCGGAAAATCGGAGAGCTGCTGATCCAGCGGCTGGATGAGCACGGCTATTTGGAGGGACCGCTGGAAGAGGTGGCCCAGGAGGCCGACAGCTCTGTCAGCCGAATTGAAGAGGTGCTGCGCATGATCCAGCAGCTCGATCCGCCGGGCGTGGGGGCGCGCAATCTGCGTGAATGCCTGCTGCTCCAGCTGGAGCACGGCGGCTTCACCCAGAGCTTGTCCTACCGGATCCTGCAAGACCACTTTGCGCTTTTCACGCAGCGCCGCCTCGGCGCCATCGCCCGGGCGACGGGCCGCCCGGTGGCGGAGGTGGAGCAGGCCTGCGCGCAGATCCGCCAGCTGAATCCCAAACCCGGCCGCGCCTTCGCCGGCGAGCTGCCTCCCAGCGTCATTCCGGATTTGATCATCCGCCACCGGGAGCAGCACTACGACGTGGAACTCAACGATCAGGAGCTACCTCAGCTGAACATCAGCCGCACCTACCACCGGATGCTCAGGGATCCCCGCACGCCCGGCGATGCGAAGGCCTTTCTGATGGACAAGCTCCATAAGGCGAGCTGGCTGATCAAGGCGATCGATGAGCGCAACGCCACCCTGCTGGCTATCGCGCGCTGCGTCATCAGCCTCCAGCGCGACTTCCTGAGCCAGGGCCCGCAGGCCTTGCAGCCCCTGACCCAGGCGCAGGTCGCCGGCCTCGTCGGCCGGCATCCCTCCACCGTCAGCCGGGCGGTCTTCGGCAAAACGATCGACACACCCTACGGCATCTTCCGCTTGGAGCAGCTCTTCGCCAGCCGCGTGCCGCAACCGTCGGCCAACGGCGTCTCGGATGCCGCGATCAAGGCGGAGTTGGAGCGTCTGCTCGCCGATGAAGATCCGCTGCATCCGCTGAGTGACGCAACGATCGTCAAGCGGCTGGCAGCGCGCCATATTGCCGTCGCGCGCCGCACGATCGCCAAGTACCGCGCCTGCCTCAATATCCTTCCCGCGCACCTGCGCCGGACCTGCCGGTAATTCTGCGAGCAATACGGGGACGGTTCTGCTCTGTCGAAAAGCTCCCATCAGGGTGGCGCAGGGCCTGCCGCGCCGCTTCTTTGTGCCGCCGGCACCCCGGCTCGCTCCGATGCGGTTCCGAGACGCCCGGCTCGGCGGACCCGGCCGTGAACTCGGCGCCGCTCAACCGGCGCCTCGGACAGCACGGCCGGGGGCTCTTAAGACAGTCCGCCTGCGCCGGGCTGAACCGCATAGTCGCTCGCCGGGGGTGCCTGCGGCACTACTAGTACCGTTCCAACTTGATGAGCCTAATCATAGGGGTGAGAGAACCCGTTCCGTTCCTGCTGGACCGCACGGAAAGTGCTCGGCGGAAATAGTTGGAACGGCACTAGCACACGAAACACAGCCAGCGGTGGCGGGGGCCGGACCGCGAGTGACTGTGCGGGCTCAGCCCGGAGGCGGCGACCTGCCCTTGAGACACGGCCGGCCTGTCCGACGAGCCTAACCGGCGAGG
>JACQRD010000057.1 GCA_016206675.1 Candidatus Omnitrophota bacterium | reverse complement strand
GTACCGTTCAATGGAATGGACAGGCGCCGGTGCCAGCAGCCGGGCGAGATGGCGCATCAGCGTGCGGTTGCGCACGCCGCCGCCGCTGATGATGACCTCCTTGGGCTGTCGATGGAGAAAGCACCGGGAACTCTCCGCGATGGTATAGGCGGTGAAGTAGGTGACAGTGGCCAGCACGTCCAGCGGGGCGCGCGTCAGGCGCGATCCGAAAATCCGGCGCAGCAGCGCGTCGTTAAACAGCTCGCGGCCGGTTGACTTAGGCGGCGGACGGCGGAAATAGGGCAGCCACCAGAGCCGCGCCACCGCCCGGTGGTCGATGCGGCCGCGCAACGCCAGGCCTCCCCCGGGGTCGTAGGAGAGCCGCCCGCCGCTGGCGTAGCCGGCGGCCAGATCGATGAGGCAGTTGCCCGGGCCGGTGTCGAACGCCTGGGGGCGCAGGCCGCGTCCGACGAGGGTGATGTTGGCGATGCCGCCGAGATTGAGCAACGCGCGCACCGGACCGCCGCCAAAGACGGCCTCATCGAAGAACGGCACCAGGGGGGCTCCCTCGCCGCCGGCGGCCACATCGCGCGGGCGGAAGTTGGCAACGACCGGCAAGCCCGTGCGCTGCGCGATGACGGCGGCTTCACCGATCTGCAACGTCGAGGGGATCGGATCGCGCGGCCCGTGATAGATGGTATGGCCATGCGATCCAATGACGTGCACCCGCCTGGGCGAGACCCCGGCGGATGCCAGCAGCCGCTGTGCTGCCCGCGCGAACCGCTCTCCAAGCTCGACGTTCAACGACGAGAGCTGTGCTACCGTCAACTGCAAGCTGCGGCGCAGGAGGCGCTGCAGGCGCGGCGGGTAGGGTGTCGTGCGCTCGGCGATGACGCGCACCCGGCGGCCGTCGATGCGCACCAGCGCGGCGGAGATGCCGTCGCAGGAGGTGCCCGACATGAGGCCAATCGCCAAGATAGACATGGGTGACGTTTGTCGGTATTCGGTTACGTGGCCCGTTTCGTCTATCGGTTACGTTATTCGTCAGACCAGCCGAACTACGTCACCGAACAACGACACGGGCTACGTCACCGACGGACGAACAACGACGGACGGAACAGCATCATGTATCGAGCGCTCGGCGAAGCGAGCCGACGGTGGCCAGCCGCTGCAGGGCTTGTCGGTACGTGAGGTTACGCTTCGCCATGAGGACGGCGACTTTGACGCGGCCGCGCGCAGCCGCCAACAACCGGCGGGCCGCAGGCTCGGAGGCGCCGGTGAGCTCGCGCACGATCCGTACCGCCCTGGCGCGCAGCTTGCGCGACGTCGGCCGCACGTCCACCATCAGGTTGCCGTAGGTTTTGCCGAGCTGCACCATGGCCCCCAACGTCAGCATATTCAGCACGAGCTTGGTGGCGGTGCCCGCCTTCAGTCGCGTGGAGCCGGTCAGCACTTCGGGCCCGGTGGGCAGCGCAATGCGCACATCGGCGCGGATGCGCGCGCCGGGCGCGCACGTCAGCAGCACGGTGGCAGCGCCGCGCGCCGCGGCGGCCCTGAGTGCCGCCTCGACAAACAGCGTGATCCCGCTGGCCGCGATGCCGATGACGACATCGCCGCAGCGCACGCGCCGGGCGATAGCGCGCCGCGCAGCACCCCTGTCATCTTCGGCGCCTTCCCGTGAGCGGAAGACGGCCGCCTGCCCGCCCGCCATCACAGCCTGCACGAGAGAGGGCGGCGTATGGAAGCTCGGCGGGCATTCCGCCGCTTCGATGACGCCCAGCCGTCCGCTGGTGCCGGCGCCGACCAAGAAGAGCCGCCCGCCCGCGCGCAACGCCGACGCGGTCACCCGGATGGCGCGTGCAATCTGTGTTTGCTGCCGTCCCACCGCCTCGACGGCGCGGGTGTCTTCGCGGTGCATCAGGCGCAACAGCTGATCGATGGAGAGTTGATCGAGGCGGCGGCTGCTCGGGAGGCGTTGTTCGGTGGGCAGTCGATCGTAGTGGATCGTGCGCGGCATGCCGTCGTCAGGATAACATGCGTGGTCACGCGGCGCAACGCTACCCATCCGACTACCCATCCGACGGGAGTGTCTTTGTCCCAAGGGGCGGCTGTGGCCGCGGGCCGTTCCCACGGGGAACCCACCCACACCCCGCCCCCAGACGAGTGCGTGTCCGGGCCTCCCTCTCGGGAACGTCTCCGCGTCCCGCCGCCCCCTCGCCATCCGCGAGTGGTGTTTTCTATGGAGTTGCGCTAGCATGATCGCATGTCGCTGGAGGAGACCATCGGCGCGCTGCTGGCCGTGGGATTCGAGGGCACGGCCGCCAGCGCCGAGCTGCTCGCCGCCCTGCAACGGACGCGCGCCCAGAGCCTCGTCGTCTTCTCCAGGAATTTCACCTCGCCGGAGCAATTCACCGCGCTCATCCGCGATCTTGAGGAAGGCCTGGGCCGCCGGCTCCTCGTGATGGTGGATCACGAGGGCGGGCGCATCATCCGCTTCAGCAGCGGCGTGACCCGGTTCGCCGATCCGCTGAGCCTTGAGCGGACGCACGGCCCCAAGGCGATCGAGCAGCAGGGAACCACTGAAGCAGAAGAATTACAGCGACTGGGCATTTCGGTGAACCTGGCTCCCTGCGTCGACGTGCTGGTGGAGGGGAGCGATCCGGTCATCGGCGACCGCTCCTATGGGTCCGACCCCCAGCGCGTCACTGAACTCTCTGTGGCGCGCATCCGCGGGCTGCAGTCGCACGGGGTGGCGGCGTGTGCTAAGCATTTTCCCGGCCTGGGCTCGGTGCCGCGCGATCCCCACAAGGTGCTGCCCACGATCCGATTGGACTTGGCCACGATGCAACAGGTGCACCTGGCCCCCTTTCAGGCGGCCATCAGCGCCAGGGTGGCCGCCATCATGTCGTCTCACGTCTGCTATCCAGGGTTGGGCGATCCCGGGGGGCTGCCGGCGACGTTTTCGGCGCGACTCATCCGGGAACTGCTGAGGAGACGGATGGGGTTTTCCGGAGCCATCTTGACCGATGACCTGGAAATGGGGGCGTTGCGAAGTTTCGGAAGCGTCGGGGAAGCCGCCGTGCGGGCGGCCGAGGCAGGGCATGACATGTTGCTGATCTGCTCCAACCTCGCCGCCGCCGAGGAAGCGCTTTCCAGCCTCCACCGGGCTTGCCAAGCGGGCCGCCTGGCCTTAAGCGAGCTTGAGGCAAGCGCTTTCCGCATCAAGGAGTTACGTGAAAAATTCCTCCGCGCGCCCTTGCCCAAGGCCGCCTGAATATGGTACGGTCATAGATTGGGAGCCGATAAGAGCACACCCGTCGAAAGGCGGGGCCGCAAAGCTCAAGGCCTACCTCGCGGCGGTGCAGCGGGCGAGCGCTGGAGAAGCGCCTGGGGCGTGTCGGTTGCCGCAGAGAGGCGCCACAAGGTCTGCTCAAGCCGTGACATGGTTGCTTAGCTGCCGAAGCTTCTGAGGGCGCTTTGGTCGCCTTATCGTGCTCCCACTGGCTTCATCTATTCGTTCAGAGCAGGTATACTTCTGGTAGTACCCTGGCGAAAGGCCACACCCGGAGCAATCCGGGGCCCCCTCCTTCGCCCTGCGAAGCTTCAGCGCAGCAGGGCTTCGGAGGGCTCTCCGAAGCCCGAAGGGCGTAGGAGAGGGAAAGCTACGGGTCCTCGCGGATCGCCGAGCTGCCGAACCAGTTCAGCGACAGCGCCCGCAGGGCCGCCGAGCCACCGAATCAGGGTCGATTCGGTGGTTTTTATTTAGGAGGGTTCAGGAATGCTGAGATCACGACAGATTTTTCGGGCGAGGAAGTCATGGATCTCGGTATGACGCGGAACGGATGATGTGCGACGGTTGGCTGGATTCCAATAGATTGAGTGGCGCCCACCTTCGCGGAACAGCTGGCACCCGTGAGCCTGCAGATGGCGCAGGAGCTCGCGCCGTTTCATTCCACGGCGATCGAGATGGGCTCCTCAATGGCGGACTTACTGTGCGCGTGATGCGCGAGCGCCCGGTTGGCTTCAAGGACCATCCCCAGCGCCTCGCGCAAATTCCGCTTGGCGTCCTTCAGCGTGCGGCCCTGGGTGTTGACGCCGGGGATCTCTTCCACATAGGCGAGATACCAAGCGCCGCGTTTCATGTAGACGGCGGTAAATTGTCCGATCATGCTTGGAGTATAACTGAGCTGATGCGTCCCGTCAAACGCCTGATGCCGAGTGGAGGAATCAGCTGATGCAACGCTCCACAGAACGCGGACTGATCGTGCTGCTCTTGTGCCTGACCGCCGTCTACGCCATCGCGGAAGAGGTCACCTTGACAACCTACTACCCCTCCCCGCGCGGGGTGTATGACCAGCTTCGGACAATGAACCAAACGACCCTGGCGGAGACAGGCGGCAACGTCGGCATCGGGACGACCAACCCCCTCAGTCCATTGGACGTGGCAAAGGGACCGGTTACCATACGGGACGGGGGATTCTCGGGAGAAGGTGCGGGACTCTTTCTCGGGTATGATTCAACTGCTGGCAGCTCCATAATTCTATCGAACGATTTCGCTGGTGAGCAGAAGGATCTGTTGGTGCTGGGTAGGCAGATCCTGATGTCTGTTGACGGAGGAGGAGGCCCTGGTGGCCTAATACTTACACCAACCGGCGACGTCGGCATCGGGACGACGACGCCGCAGACCCGCCTGGCTTTAAACCGGGGCGTGGGTGGAAGCGACATCGGGATTACCCAGCAGCAAGTTGGCGGAGCG
>JACQRD010000056.1 GCA_016206675.1 Candidatus Omnitrophota bacterium | reverse complement strand
AGACACGGCCGGCCTGTCCGACGAGCCTAACCGGCGAGGAGTTGGCCGGCCGGGTCGACGCCCTCCGGGCGCCCGGAGCCCGCACCGGAGCGAGCGGACGGCCCCGCCGCCGCTGGCCCTACAGGACCCCCGCGCCGGTCCACTGAAGCCAGCGTCCGGTGGCGCAAGTGTCACTCATCTACTGGACGAGTACAAGTGGTGGCGCCTGCAAACAGGTGGTGGGATAATAGCCCCCTTGAGGTCCAACCATGAATCAGCGAGTCATTGTCGCAATGAGCGGAGGAGTGGATAGCTCCGTGGCCGCGGCCCTGCTGAAGGAGCAGGGCTGCGAGGTCATCGGGGTCACCATGCAGCTGTGGGGCAAGGACGTCTGCGTGACGGCCGGCTCGCGGCTGTGCTGCTCCGTGCGCGACAGCCTGGATGCCAGGGCGGTCGCCGGCCGCCTGGGCATCCGGCATAAGGTGCTGCAATTGGAGGAGGAGTTCCGCACCCACGTCATCGACTATTTCGTAGACGCCTACCGCGACGGCACCACTCCCAATCCTTGCATCGCCTGCAATTCCCACATCAAGTTCGGCGCGCTGATGGCGTATGCCGACCGGCTGGAGGCGCCGCTGGTCGCCACGGGCCACTATGCGCGCATCGCCTTCGACGCGCCGTCGGCCCGCTACGCGCTCTCCCGCGCGGCGGATCCGAGCAAGGATCAGTCGTATGTGCTCTTCACCCTCACCCAGCAGCAGCTGGCGCGCACGGCGTTTCCCCTCGGCGAGCTGAGCAAGCCGCAGGTGCGCGCCATCGCCCGCTCGCTGGGGTTGGCGACAGCGGAGAAGCCGGACAGCCAGGATGTCTGCTTCGTGCGCGACCGCGACAAAGACGGTTTCCTGCGCCGCGAACTGAAGGGGCAAGAGCCTCCCGGCGAGATCGTCGACCGCAGCGGCCGCGTCCTCGGCCAGCACCGGGGGCTGCTGGGCTACACGATCGGCCAGCGAGAAGGGTTGGGGCTGGCCGTCGGCACGCCGTTGTACGTCGTGGCCATCGACCGGCCGCGCAACCGCCTGGTGGTGGGCGGCCGCGACGAGCTGCTGGGCCGGACGCTGACCGCCGAGCGGGTCAATTGGGTCTCCATCGCGCCGCCGATGAAGCCGCTGCGGGCGTGGGCGAAGATCCGCTCGCGCCATGAGCCGGCGGCCGCCTTCGTGATTCCGGAGTTCGACGAGATGGCGCGCGTGGAGTTCGATGAGCCGCAGCCGGCGATTGCCCCGGGCCAAGCGGTCGTGTTTTATGACGGAGAGAGCGTGCTGGGAGGGGGATGGATTGCAAAAACAGCACACAGCAATCAGCAGACAGCACGCAGTAGGTCGTACGCTGAGGCGGAATGACGCTTGAGGACAAACGACGGAAGGCCGAAGCGTTGCTCGCCTCGTGGGGGCGGGTGATTGTGGCGTTCTCCGGCGGGGTGGATTCAACGCTGCTGGCCAAGCTGGCGAGGGACGTGCTGGGCAAGCCTCAGGCGCTGGCGGCGACTGCCGACTCGCCGTCGTTGGCGCGCGAAGACCTCGCGCAGGCGCGTCGCCTGGCGCGGACGCTCGATCTCGAGCATCGGATCATCGCCACCACCGAAGTGGATCGGCCCGACTATCAGGCCAACAGCGCTTCGCGCTGCTTCATCTGCAAGCAGACGCTCTTTGACGCGCTGAGCCGGCTGGCCCGGCAACTGAAGTTCCGCGCTGTGCTGTATGGCGTCGTGGCGGATGATGCGCTCGCCGAGCGGCCCGGCCATCAGGCGGCGCTGCAGTACGGCGTGCGCGCGCCGCTGCAGGAGGCCGGGTTCACCAAGGAGGACGTGCGGCGGCTAGCCCGCGCGCTGGAGCTGCCCAACTGGGACAAGCCCCAGAACGCCTGCCTCTCCTCCCGCGTCCCGCACGGTGCGCCCGTGACGATGGAGAAGCTCGATCAGGTGGAGCGCGCCGAAGCCTGGCTGCGCGCCCAGGGCTTCCGGCAGGTGCGGGTGCGGCATCTGGGCGCTCATGCGCGCATCGAGGTGGGGCCGCAGGAAGTGACGCGCTTTCACGAGGCCGCCTTGCGCCTGGCGGCGGCAGGGGCGTTTGAGCGGATCGGATTTCGGTCAGTGGGGATCAGCCGCAGCGGCTACCGGCGGGGCGGGGCCGACGTGCAGGATGCCGATGAAGTGCAGCTGGAGGAGATCGCGACATGCTGATCGAATTGGCGTTGTTGTTGATGGCGGTAGTGGTGTCGGCCTATTGCGGCCTGCTGAGCTTCTGTTTGTTCCTTCGCGCCTACGACCTCTTGTTTATCTCGTAGCCGCTGCGTTTCGTGCTGTGTGCTGTCTGCTGATTGCTGTGTGCTGTTTTTCAAGGCGGTGTAGCTCAGTTGGTAGAGCAGCGGACTCATAAGCCGCGGGTCGCCGGTTCGATTCCGGCCGCCGCCATCTTTCGCGTCAGAAGAAACGCATCGGTAGCACAATGCGCCAGTCATCCGCCTCATTAGCACACAGCACTCAGCATACAGCAAGAGACGTTTTGGCTCTTACTGTGGGCTGTCTGCTGTTTGCTGTGTACTAATGATGATTTCTCCTCTGCGATGGATTGAGCACGTGCTGGCAGTGGCCGGGTTGGCGTGGCTTGTCAACACGCTCATTGAAATGCTCTCGGTTTTCCTCGCCCGCTCCCAGGCGGCGGTCAAGGTCGAGCAGGAGGTCCGGGACATCCTGAAAGAGGTGTGGGAGCAGCAGATGCTGCTCCAACAGCAGGCGCAGGCTCGCACAGAGCGCACCTCATTCGCCAAGGCCCAGGCACGGGCGATGCAGGCCGTGGAGGGGGCCGGCTCTTCCGATCTGGACCGGCTGAAGCACCACCTGCAGGTTGCGCACTGGGGCAGCCGCATCGCCTGGGATCTGGTGGCTGAGATGCACCACCGGGATGCGCTGACGGCCATCTATACCAGGGCATGGAAGGATTATCTGCTCACGAACAAGCAGGTGACGACGGAGCAACTGCAGCGGCTCGTCCACAGCGCAGCCCAGGGGGGGCAACGCCCGAGCGACCTGCAAGAGGCGCTGCTTTTCGACATGGCCACGATCTATGTCCAGGCCTGTCGCAGCGACGTCGCCTATCAGCGGGCGCTGACCGCCGTGCCCATGCTGCTGGACGAATCGATGAAATCGCCGGAGGCGACGGGCGAGGAGCTCTTCAGCCACTGGCAGCTCCGCGCCGACCTCGAACGCGACGCGAAGCAATAATGGGACGCCTTTACTGTGTGCTGTTTGCTGTCTGCTGTCTGCTCCCGAGCGGTTGTTCTGCCACAGTGATGGGCACGTCGTGGAGCACGAAGACGACGGACATCGGACAGGTGCAGGCGGGCGACACGATGGACGCGGTGCTGAAGAAGCTCGGCCCGCCGAGAGACGTGGTGGCCGATGAGATGGCCGCCGATGGCCGCCAGCGGGTGGAGTGGCAATACGATGCGGTGACCGCGACCCGCACGTCGTTCGCCGGCACGGTGCAGTCGGTGCCCAAGGAGCCGGTGCGGGTTGAGAAGCGCCTCGAAGATGCCAGCGCCGGCCCGGCGGACTATGTGGTGGTTTTTATTGACGGGAAGGCGGCCACGGTGACGTTTCGCTGACATGTTCGCGCTCACCAGCCCGGCCTTCACCGACAGCCAGTCGATTCCGGCGGTCTACACCTGCGACGGCAGGGATCTCTCCCCCCCGTTGAGCTGGAGCGAGCCGCCGCCCGGGACAAAGAGCTTCGCGCTGATCAGCGATGATCCCGATGCGCCCGCCGGCACGTGGGTGCACTGGGTGCTCTACAATCTGCCGCCCTCAACCAGAAGCCTCAAGGAAGGGCTCCCCACCGCCGCCCAGCTGCCGGATGGCGCGCGGCAGGGGATGACCGACTTCGGGCGCGCGGGCTACGGCGGCCCCTGCCCGCCGAGCGGCACGCACCGGTACTACTTTACGCTCTACGCGCTCGATACGGCGCTGACGCTGAAGGCCGATGCCGCCAAGCGCGACCTTGAAGCGGCCATGAGCGGCCACACGCTCGCCCGCGCCCAGCTCATGGGCACCTATCGCCGCAAGGGCCGTTGACCGCAAGCTGCTGAGCGTACGCAACTAGAGGAAGGAACCGTCACACCATGAAGTGCATCATCGAGCTGAAGCATGTCGGGCCGCGCGGGCACGTCCAACAGTTGGTGGAGGAGCTGACCGCGCGCCTGGAAGATAAACTGGGGCACTTCGCCCCGGAGGCGACGTCGCTGCACGTCGCTTTTGAGGAAAACGGCTCGCACAAGGTCTACCGCATGTCGCTCGCCTGCCACGTGCCCGGGCATATGGTGGCGGCTCACGAGGAAGGCCGCGAAGCAGGAGCGTGCATCCGCAAGGCCTTCGCCGAAGTGGAGCGGCAGTTGGAGAAGCAAAAGGCGATCATCCGCCATGAGCGCCAACTGCGGCGCTCCCGCCGTGCAGGGCGCGGCGAACAATTCCGCGCCTCGCCGGTAGAAGCGAGAGAGCCCTCATGAACCGCAATGGCGGGATCGGAGTGGCCATTGTCATTGCACTTGCGCTGGCCGTGCCCGCCAGGGCGGAGCAGGCCTCCGGCTTGAGCGAGAAAGCGGCTGATGCGCTGCGCTTGGTGGAGAGCGGAGACGACTACCAGCGCCAGATGGGATTTCTGCGGCTGGAAGCGCTGCGCGAGCCGGCGGTGGTTGCAGCGCTCATGGCGTATACGACGCAGAAGAATGAGGAGCTGCGCGCCGGCAGCGTGCGGGCGATCGCCGCCATTCAAGGCGAGGCGTCAGTGCCGTTTCTGCTGGAGACGCTGCGGCATGACCGGCATCCGCGGGTGCGCCGCGCGGCGATCCTGGGGATGGAGCCGTTTGTGGCGGCGCATCCGGAGACGGTGCCGGTGGTGATCGCCGCGCTGCGGGATCGCGAGACCACCGTCCGCATGACGGCCGTCGATGTGGTCAGCCGCATCAAGGATCCGCGCGCGCGCGAGGCCATCCGGACGCGCTACAAGCGGGAGGGCCGGCGGGACGTGCGCCGGGTGCTAAAGCTGGCCATGGAGCGGCTTGGGGAGTGATGGACCTGCGCGAGCGCGTGCGGCAGACGATCATCAGCCAGCAGCTGCTGGCCCGCGGCGCGCGGGTGGTGGTGGCGGTCTCAGGCGGTGCTGACTCGGTCGCCCTGCTGCATCTGTTGGCGGCGCTGAAGCCCTCCATGCACCTGACGCTCATCGCCGCCCACCTGGATCACGGGCTGCGCGAGGCCTCGCGCGAAGACGCCGCCTTCGTCGAGTCGCTCGGCGCGCGGTGGAACGTGGCCACCGTCATCGAGCGGCAGCCGGTCGCTGAGCAGTGCGCGCGCGAAGGCTGGTCCCTCGAAGAAGGCGCGCGCATTCTCCGCTATTGCTTCCTCCGCGATGTCGCCCGCCGCTTCAGCGCCGGGCGCATCGCCACCGCGCACACGGCCGACGATCAGGCCGAAACGGTGCTGATGCGCCTGATGCGCGGCGCGGGCCTCAGCGGGCTCTCCGCCATCCCGATGCGCCGCGAGCTGGATGAGGCAGTGATCATCCGGCCGTTGCTGGGCGTCTGGCGGCGCGAGGTCCTCGCCTATTTGACGGCGCACCATCTGGCCCACCGCGAAGATGCCAGCAACGCGGATAGGCGGTTTGTCCGCAACCGCATCCGGCATGAACTGCTGCCGGCGCTTGAGCGCGACTACAACCCCAACCTCAAGCAGGGGCTGGTGCAGCTGGCCGAGCAGAGCCGCTGCGATGAGCTCTACCTGCGCGAGGCCTGCGCGCGGCAGTGGAAGCGGTTGGCCAAGCGCACGCGCGACGGAGCCATCACTATCCGCCTGGCGGGCTTGCGCCGCCAGCCCGATGCCTTGCAGCGGCAGATCATCCGCAGGGCCATCCAGCAGGCGCAGGGCGATCTGCGAGCCTTCGAGTTTCGGCACTGGACGCAAATCCAGCGGCTGATCGCCGGCCGGCCGGAGGGCAGCCTGGTGCATCTGCCTGGGGGGCTGGCAGTTGAGAAAAACCGCGAGTGGCTCATCCTGCGCACTTCCGCTTGCCCGTCGCCGGCCCTCACGGTATACTGATTGGTCTGATGAGCACCCTACGCCAAACCCCGCCGCCGCGATCGCGCTGGATGATCGTGTTCCTGGTCAGCCTGGTCACGATCGCCGCGCTGCGCTTCCTCTATGCCGTCGCCGGCCAGCACCGGCAGATGGCCTACGGCGAATTCTACCGCATGGTCGAGCAGAACCCCGCCACGCAGCAGATCGTCGAGGCGCGGCTGATCGACGACCGGGTCGAGGGCCGGCTGAAGGACGGCAGCGTCTTCTCGGTGTTCGTGCCGCCGCGCGACGACGAGATGATGCGGCTGCTCCGGGAGAATATTCCGAAATTCGACGTGCAGCCGCCGCAGGCCGGCTTCTTCGGTATTCTCATCGCGCTCTCGCCGTGGATCATCTTCCTGGGGCTGATGTGGTTTATGCTGCGCTCCTCGCAGGGCGGCGGACGGCTGCTCTCCTTCGGCAAGAGCCGTGCGAAGCTCATCACCCCGGAGACGCAGACCCGCGTCACCTTCGATGACGTCGCCGGCATCGACGAGGCCAAGGAGGAGCTCCACGAGATCATCGAATACCTGAAGGATCCCAAGCGCTTCCAGCGGCTGGGCGGCAAGATCCCGAAAGGCGTGCTGCTCATCGGGCTGCCCGGCACCGGCAAGACCCTGCTGGCCAAGGCGGTAGCCGGCGAGGCCAGCGTGCCGTTCTACTCCATCAGCGGCTCCGATTTTGTTGAGATGTTCGTCGGCGTGGGGGCCAGCCGGGTGCGCGATCTCTTCGAGCAGGCGCGCCGCAACGCCCGGCAGGGGGCCAAAGGGGCGATCATCTTCATCGATGAGATCGACGCGGTGGGCCGCCAGCGCTTCGCCGGCATCGGCGGCGGCCACGATGAGCGCGAGCAAACGCTCAACGCGCTGCTCGTGGAGATGGACGGCTTCGATACGCAAGAGGGCATTATCCTCATGGCCGCCACCAACCGCCCCGACGTGCTGGATCCAGCCCTGCTGCGCCCCGGCCGTTTCGACCGGCAGGTGATCATCAGCCTGCCGGACATCGTCGGCCGCGAAGCGATCCTGAAGGTGCACGTGCGCAAGATCAAGCTCGCCAAGGAGGTCGACCTCAAGCCGGTGGCCCGGCAGACGCCGGGATTCTCCGGCGCGGATCTGGCCAATCTGGCCAACGAAGCCGCGCTGCTGGCCGCCCGCCTGAATAAGGACACCGTCAGCATGTCGGAGATCGAGCAGGCGATTGAGCGCGTCATCGCCGGACCCGAGCGCAAGACCCGCCTCCTCAACGAGCGCGAGAAGAAGATCACCGCCTATCACGAATCCGGCCACACCTTGGTGGCCCTGCTGCTGCCGGATACCGACCCGCTGCATAAGGTTTCGATCATCCCGCGCGGAGCGCACGCCCTCGGCTATACCATGCAATTGCCGATCGAAGACCGGTACACGATGAGCAAGCGGGAGCTGGTGGCCCGCATGACCGTGATGATGGGCGGCCGGGCGGCGGAGGAGATCGTCTTCAACGAAATCACCACCGGCGCGCAGAACGACATCGAGAGTGCCACGGAAATGGCGCGGCGGATGGTGTGCGAGTTCGGCATGAGCGACAAGCTCGGCACGCTGGCCTACGGCAAGCGCGAGCGGCAGATGTTCCTGGGCCGCGACCTCTTCGAGGAGCGCAACTACAGCGAGCAGACCGCGGTGATGATCGATGAGGAGATCCGCCGCCTGATCGACTCCTGCTACGACAGGGCGCGCAGCCTGCTCGTGGAGCACCGGCCGAAGCTGGAGCTGCTCGCCACCACGTTGCTCGAGAAGGAAGTCCTCGATGCGGAAGAGGTCAAGAAATTGCTGGCCCCGCTCGGCATCCGACCCTCCTCCGACGTCTCATTGAACGGCCAGCCCCCGTCGCCGTCACGTCCAGCCTGACGGAGGTTCCATGTCGGCGTCCACCGCTCTCCGGACGCATCGAGTTTTCCAGCAACCCGCACTCCTGACGATCCCTACGGCAACCGCGCCGCTGCGCTACCGCGGATCTCCGCTCGTGATGGGTGTCGTCAACATCACCCCGGACTCCTTCAGCGACGGCGGGCTGTTTCGTGATGCCCGGCAGGCCGTCGAGCACGGCATCCGCCTGGCGCAGGAGGGCGCTGCGCTGCTTGACATCGGCGGAGAGTCCACCCGTCCCGGCGCGGCGGGCGTCTCGGTTGAGGAGGAGCTGCGGCGAGTGCTGCCGGTCATCGGGGAGCTTGCGCGCCGCGCGCGCGTGCCGCTGTCGATCGACACCTCGAAGGCCGAGGTGGCCGCGCAAGCGCTCGATGCGGGTGCTTCGATCATCAACGACGTGACCGCGCTCGGCGATCCCCAGATGGCGCGCGTGGCGGCGCGCCGCAAGGCGGCTATCATCCTCATGCACATGCGTGGCCGCCCCCGCACGATGCAGCGGCAGCCGCGCTACCATGACGTCGTGGCAGAGGTGGCCGCGTTCCTGCAACAGCGGGCCCTCGCGGCAGAGGCGGCCGGCATCGAGCCGCGCCGCATCCTGCTGGATTGTGGCCTCGGATTCGGCAAGACGGTGCGGCATAACCTGACTCTGATGTACCGCCTCGACGCCTTCGTCGCGCTTGGGTTTCCGGTGGTCGTTGGGCCGTCGCGCAAATCGTTCATCGGGAGCACCCTCGATGCGGACGTGGGCGACCGGCTGGCCGGCACGCTGGCGTGTGTGGCGCAAGCCCAGCGCGGCGGGGCGCACATCGTGCGCGTCCACGACGTCAAGCCCGCGGTGCAGTTGCTGAAGATGCTCAAGGCAATTGAAAGGACGGATGCGGCTCGGTGTTAATATTGATCACATCGCCACGGTGCGGCAGGCCAGGCGTGGAGCCTTTCCCGATCCCGTCGAAGCCGCCCGCCTCTGCGAGCGCGCCGGTGCTGCGAGCATCGTCTGCCACCTGCGGGAGGACCGTCGCCACATCCAGGATGCGGACGTGCGCCGGCTGCGCCGCCTGGTCAAACGGTTGAACCTGGAGATGTCGGCGGCGCCGGACATTGTGAAGGTGGCGCTGGCGGTCGCACCCGATCAAGTCACGCTCGTGCCGGAGCGGCGCCAGGAGCTGACCACGGAAGGCGGGTTGGACGTGCGGCGGATGGCCGGACGGTTGCGCCGGCTGGCGCGCGTGTTTGCCTCGCGCGGTGTGACGGTCAGTCTGTTCATCGATCCGGTGGCGGAGCAGGTGCGCGCCGCCTATGACACCGGCGCTCCCATGATCGAGCTGCACACCGGCCGCTACGCCGAGGCCGCCTCGGCCGCGGTCCGCCGCAAGGCGCTGGAGGCGCTGCAGCGCTCGGCGCGGCAGGCCGCGCACTTCGGTCTGGCGGTGGCCGCCGGCCACGGGCTGGACTACCAGAACGTGCGCGCGGTGGCGGCGATTCCGCAGATTGAAGAGCTCAACATCGGCTTTTCCATCATCAGCCGGGCGCTGTTCGTGGGGCTGGGTCGTGCGGTGCGCGACATGCGCCGCGCCATGGCGAGGCGTTGATCCGCATGCAGAATAGTGTCTTCAGTTGGGCGGCAGGACGCGGGACGTTTCCGAGAGGGAGGCCCGGACCCGCCATAGTTCCGTGGCGGGGAGAGGGAGGGTTCCCCGAGGGAACGGCCCGCGGCCACGGCCGCCCAGTGGAACAGAACAAGGCGCTGCCCTATGCAGTTTAAACGGCGACCATCCAAGCGATCGCGCCGTGCTTCCTTGAGCGCACCCATCGGGTGCGGCATCGATGTGGTGGAACTCTCGCGCTTGCGCCAGGCGATGCGCCGCGGAGGCCAAGCCTTCATGCGGAAAGTGTTCACCAAGGCCGAAGAAGCCTACGCCGATGCGCGCCCGCGCACGCGGCTGCTGCATCTGGCCGGCCGATTCGCCGCCAAGGAGGCGGTCATCAAGGCCGTCGCCCAGATCCAGCCGACGCTGGTGCTGGCGATGCGCGAGGTGGAGGTCCGCAACGACCATCTGGGCCGGCCGCGCATCGTGCTGCACCGGCGGAAAGCCGCGCGGATGGCCGTCCACATCAGCCTCTCGCACGTCAATAGCGTCGCCGTCGCCAGCGCCATCGCCATCCGCTCCCGATGAGGCCAAGCGTTCTTACCATGCGCGTCGTCTCCTGGGCTGGTTCCGGCCGTGGGCTTTCCTTGTCGTCGCGGCCGCCGCGTTGTGCCTCCGGCACAGCCCGGCTCGCTCAGGTGCGGTTCCGAGACGCCCGGCTCGGCGGACCCGGCCGTGAACTCGGCGCCGCTCAACCGGCGCCTCGAACAGCACGGCCGGGACTCTTAAAGCAGTCCGCCTGCGCCGGGCTGAACCGCATATTCGCTCGCCTGGCTTGCCTGCGGCACTCCTACCAGCGCAGCGTCCGCTAGCTGCCACTCAATGATTCCGCGGGGGTTGTTCCCGGTGCGCAAGGCGGACGCGCATAAGGGGGATGCCGGGCGGGTCTTCCTCCTCGCCGGCTCGGTGGGGTTAAGCGGCGCGGCGGCGCTGGCGACACTCGGAGCACTCCGCACCGGTGCTGGCCTGGTCACGCTCGGCATTCCGAAGAGCCTGCACGATCCCATGGTGAAGAAGCTCACCGAGGCGATGCTGAAAGTCCTGCCGGAGACGGAGCAGGGAGCCTTAAGCCGCGCAGCGTTCCCGGAGATCCTCAGGGCTGTCGTTGGCGCCGATGCGGTCGCGATCGGCCCAGGGCTCTCGCAGCAGTCGGAAACTCAGGCGCTGGTGCATGAGCTGCTGCCGCAGATTGTCAAGCCGCTCGTGGTGGATGCCGACGGGCTCAACGCTATCGCCGCCAAGCGCGAGGTATTGGCGCAGCGCCGAGAGCCGATGATCCTCACGCCGCATCCGGGCGAGATGGCGCGCCTCAGCGGCTTGAGCAATGAGGAAATTCAGCGCAGCCGTCAGCAGATCGCAAAAGAGTTTGCCGTGAAACATAAAGTGGTGCTGGTGCTCAAGGGCCATGAAACGGTGGTAGCGGGCCCTGGCGGCGAGCTCTACGTCAACGATACCGGCAATCCCGGCATGGCCACCGGTGGCTGCGGCGATGTCTTAACCGGCATGATCGCAGCACTGCTGGGGCAGAAGCTCCCGCTCTTTGACGCGGCACGGCTGGGCGTCTATGTGCATGGGCTCGCCGGGGATCTTGTTGCGAAGGAGCGGGGAGAGATCGGCTTGCTCGCCTCAGACTTAGCCGATAGAATACCCCTCGCAATCCGTCAGTATCAAAGACCGTGAATGCGTCGATGCGTGAATGGGTGAATGCGTAACAGGCCTGAACGCAGTTACCCATTCACTCATTCACCCATTTACAGCAGTTATCGCCGGTGTAGCTCAGGGGTAGAGCGGCTCTTTTGTAAAGAGCGGGCCGGGGGTTCAAATCCCTCCACCGGCTTTTTTTGACACGGAATTTGGAACGAAAGATGTGGCATATCTTTTCGGAATTATTGAAGAGGCGCTGGAAATTACTGCTCATTGTCGTCATGGTGATGATGCTGCTCTCATTGCCGATTTACCATTGGCACGTTGACCAGGGTGGGAGAAATCACGGCCATCCGATTTGGTTCATCAACCATTTTCATTAGGATTCTTTGATAAGAACGCGGGCAGGTACCTGAGTGGTTAAAAGGGCGAGTCTGTAAAACTCGTGAGCCTTACCGGCTCTACAGAGGTTCGAATCCTCTCCTGCCCATTTTTTTTCGCACGTCGTTAGCTAGTCTAGTAGTCAGCACATAACATTCAGTAGAGAAAACCGAGGAATCCGAGAACCGTTTCCCATTTCATAAATCGTATCAGAACATGACGGTGCGATGGCGTGCTATATAGTAAGCTTTGAACTTAGAGACCCCAAGACTCTCGATTCCCTACGCGAAGGGTTAAAGGCCTACCCCGGGCATTGTCCAATAGATCAGCATTGCTGGGCCGTCACAACAGGATGGTCAGCAAGCCAGGTTCGAGACCATCTTGGAAAGCTCATAGGTCCAGAAGACCGACTATTCGTAGTAAAGTCAGGAGTCGAGGCGGCCTGGCGAAATGCCTATAGTGAAAAGCACACAGAGTGGCTCAAAAAATACCTGTAGTTGTTAAGGCTTAACTATATGATGGACCCAAAATTTGCGGAAAAGGAACCTAGAATTCGTAGGGGTCGAGTTGACTGTGTAGATCTCTATGAAATTAAAGATAGCGAATTAGATTATCTCGAATCTGGGTCACCGGGTGGTATTTTTCTCAACTTTGCAATCTTTCTATTTTCGATTGGCTTTTCTGCCATCGCGGCGTTAGCCACAGCAACATTTACAAGATGGGAAGTTAAAACCTTTTTCATACTTATCAGTATTGTAGGAATAATTGGTGGGGTTCTTTTGCTTGTGTTGTGGTGTGGTGCGCATAGATCTATGTCAAAGATTATCGAGAAAATTCGGAGCAGAATTCCTCCTGAACAGTTAGCGGAGGAGTCAGCTGCAGCAGAGGCAGCGCCTCCTACGGTACCACCCGAAGGTGCAGAATAATTGCGGGTGTATCTCAATGGTAGAGAGCTAGCCTTCCAAGCTAGTTACGCGGGTTCGATTCCCGCCACCCGCTCGTTCTTTTCCATAGTAGTGACGGAAATCGGACCAATCCTATAGTAGGGTTCGACGACCAAGTGCGGGCACCACGCCATAGGCGTGGTCGCACGAAGGGAGTGTCGCGAGCCGAGAGGCGAGCGACCGACCGAGCCCGGCACCGCGCCAGTAGGATCTGCTGGGCGTGGTGGGCGAAGGAAGTGCCGGAAACCGCAGGTTTCCGGCGTCCCGCCATAGCTGAGTGCGAACCCCACCAAAGTCCTCCAAACCCCACTTTTCTATTGACAGTTGTCCTAGCCATCTGTATCATTTACGTTTACGTCCAAGGACGTAAAGGGGTTTTTGTGCCCATCGAAAGGACCAATACACCCATGGTTGTGACACGCGTGCTCACGGTCGACGAGGTGGCGCGCTACCTTGGAGTGGTGCCGGACACGATTTACCGCAAGGCGCGGCGCGGGGAAATTCCGGCGGTGAAAGTGGGCAAGGTCTGGCGGTTTCCGAAGGAAACGCTGGACAAGTGGCTCAACGACGCGGCGCTCGAAGCCGTGAAAAAGCCTTGACCTGACAAGTAGTTATGACATAATTATGTTTTACCCAATGACGTCGCACAGCGCATGAGAGTTTGGAAATTCGTTTCGGGCAGCACCGCACTTCATCGTGGTGGCCCCTCCGTTCGGATTCAGCAATCCTCATCGCCATCCAGCCGTGTCTAATTGGCGGATGGCGCAATCGTCAGTCATGAAGTCCACGAACATTAATCGGATTAAGCGGTTATACGCCCAAGGTAAATCAGCCACCGAAGTCGGTGAAGTCTTAGGATGCTCCTGGCGCCAAGTCATTTCCCAAATGCAGCGATACGGGATTCCAAGGCGCAGCCGGAGCGAAGCGACTTATTTGAAGGCTAATCCAACGGGTGACCCCTTCTGCATTAAGTCGACTTTGTCCTTGGAAGAAGAACGGCTGAAGGCTCTCGGAATAGGATTGTTTTGGGGTGAGGGGTCGAGGCGAAATCTTATTTCAGTTCGGTTGTACAATTCCGATCCAAATCTGCTTCGCGTGTTCATCGCATTTCTGAGAGTGATTTGCGGAGTACCGTCGCAGAAGCTACGTGTTCACCTCATTTTGCATGAAGACATGAACGTTAAGTCAGCGCTAGCCTTCTGGAGTCAGCAACTTCAGATTTCATCGAGTCGATTTGGTAAAGTCACACGAATTGCTTCGAGAGGCCGCGGAAGCTATAAGTCAAGAGTCTCCCGCGGAACGTGCGGCGTGTATGTCCACAACAGCAAGTTGCGCCAGATCATTGGACAATGGTTGGGCGAATGTGCCCATGTAGCTCAGTTGGCAGAGCGCGATCTTGGTAAGGTCGAGGTCGCCGGTTCAATTCCGGCCGTGGGCTCTCTTGGCGATCAGCGTTCTAACGGCAGTCTCATAGCAGGAAGGGGGTAGCAGATGGCCAAAGCCAAATTCGAGCGCACCAAGCCGCATGTCAACATCGGCACCATCGGCCACGTCGATCACGGCAAGACGACCTTGACCGCCGCCATCACCAAGGT
>JACQRD010000006.1 GCA_016206675.1 Candidatus Omnitrophota bacterium | reverse complement strand
TCCCGAAGCAGTTCCTGAAGTCGATCGCGCGCACCGGCTTCGGGCCGCATCTCTTCCACGACTGGCGCTACCTGCTGGATGGCTCGCCCAATCCGGAGTTCGTGCTCAATCACGCCCGCTTCAAAGGCGCGTCGATCCTCGTGGTGCGCAACAACTTCGGCTGCGGCTCAAGCCGGGAGCATGCGGTGTGGGCGATCCAGCAGGACGGCTTCCAGGTGGTCATCGCGCCGTGGCAGCAGCGCGGCGAGATGCGCGTGCCGGCCTTTGCGGATATCTTCCGGAATAACGCCGGCAAGAACGCGCTGCTGACGGTGGAGCTGAGCGAACCGGAGGTGGAAGACCTCTTCCAGATGGTTGACCGCTATCCTGGCTTGGAGGCGACGGTGGATCTGGATCACCAGCGGGTCACACTGCACTTGCCGGAGGAGATCTCGTTCCACTTCGACATCGATAGCGCCGTCAAGGAGCGCCTCATCCACGGCTTCGATGAGATCGGCCTGACCTTGAAGCACGAGGCCGCCATCACCGCCTTTGAAGCCCGGCACAATCCCCAGCGATGAGCCACCGCGGGCTGCGGTGGCTCGCACTCTTGCTCTGGGCGACGGCCTCTCCGGCTGAGGCGATGGCGCCGGAGCAGGCGTACGCGCTGCTGCGCCACCAGGAGCCGGTCTTCAATCCGGCCATCTCCGTCTTGCCGAATGAGGAAGCCGCCTACTTCGGCCAATGCTTTGCGATCGTTAACCAGGCGGTGGTGCAGCGGGTGGAGATGATGACGTGGCTCTCCGGCAAGGGGCAGCATCCGGAGCCGTTCGACCGATACGACGATCTGCTCTTTCAATTAAAAGCGCTGCAGCCGCCCGAGAAGTTGCGCGAGGTGCATCGGCTGACGATGGAGGCGGTGGAGCAGCAGCGGGATGTGATTCGCGAGTGGCAGCGGCTCCTGTGGCTTTGCGACCGTCCCTTTGTGCCGCCAGCAAGCCCGGCGAGCGAATATGCGGTTCAGCCCGGCGGAGGCGGACTGCGGTTGAGCCTACGGCCGTGCTGTCCGAGGCGCCGGTTGAGCGGCGCCGAGTTCACGGCCGGGTCCGCCGCAGCCGGGCGTCTCGGAACCGCATCTGAGCGAGACGGGGTGCTGACGGCACAAAGAGCTTAACGTCAGATGCCGACGCGGACGCGGTAGGTGATCTTGGCCTCGCCGTCCTTGGGCACGGGCACGTCGAAACGGATGGTGAAGGCGTCCTTCTTCTCGTAGGGATGGCTGGCCTGCACGATGGTCCAGGGAATCGGTAGCGGCTCGATGACGCCCACCGTGACGGCCTCTTCCTTGTGGTTCTTGAGCATGATCTCCCACTCCGTTTCATACTGGCGCGAGCTGATCTGCTTGAAGTCCGTCTGCCGGCGCTCGGCCACCACGTCGAACGCCTCGCCGATCTTCAGCCGCAGCATCTCATCCTTCGGCGTGTGCCGGATGCTGTCTTCACCGATGAACTGCAGGCTGCCCTGCCGATCCGCCTTGTAGGTGCGTACAATGCCCTCCGGCAGCGCCATGCCCAGGTGATTGTCCTTTGAGTTTTTGACGTTCACGTACACGGCCACCGGTTGCTTCGGGTTCTCCTCCCGGTACTGCCGGGTGTAGTAGGTCTGCTCGCCGTAGACCAAGAGCTCCTTCTGCACCGTGGCACCCGAGGCTTCCAGCAGCTGGATCTGTTTGGTCTGATTGTCCTTCACCGTCGTGGGCCGCTGCAAATCGTAGAGGTGGTACTCAAAAAAACCCTGCTCCTGGAATTGGGGTGCTTGGGCTTCCGCCATGAGCATCTTGCTGGCGCGGTCATAGCCCCTTTCCCGCTCCCGGATGGCCCGGTGCACGCTGCCCGCCACGAGCTTCAGTTTCGCCTGCTTGTAGGCGGCTCCGCTCTTGTTATCCAGCGTCACCCAACCGGAGAGATCGGCCGTGGCATCATCGGCGGCCAAGACCAGTACGTAGTCCGCCTTCCAGGTGATGTTGTTGGTCAGATAGGCAGCCTCCAGGCGGTGGCCGGCGCGGCTTTGATTGCGAAACTGCCACGAGAGCGTCGGGCGGGCGATAAGATTCTCCGGCAGCTCCGGCACGATCGGCCGGCCCTCATGGCCGAGGTGGATCTCGTTACCGATGCGGTAGACCGGCCCGCTGTTCATGCTCAACAGGGTGGCCTCGACGACGTCCTTGCGATCTTGATACTGGTTCCAGGTGCTCAGCTTGATTGTCTTGCCCACGTACTTTTCCAGCAGTTTCTGCGGGCTGATCAGGTCGTACTCGTAGTTCTGCTCCAAGAGTTCGAGCTGATCCGGATGGTCGAGCGACTTCACATGGACTGTCTCCGGCATGATGGCGGAGGCGACATCCATAAACTGCAGCTGTCCCTCTCCTTCCGGCAGCTTCACCTGCCGCACGTCCTTCACCAGGCCGAGGTTGCTGTTGTAGACGGTGACCTCGACGGCGACCTGGTCCTCGGCGCCGCTTTTCGCAGGCTGCGCGGCCACCGGCCGCCCCGCCAAGAACAGACCGGCGAAGACCCATGGAAGTAGGGCGAGCCGTGGCATGTGCTCCTCCATAGTTACAGTAGCTAGCGCGAATGACGAGAGGTGTCGATACTGGGAATCGCGGGCATTTCTGGCGCCTCAGGCGCTCGGCCGGTTAACGGCACTGCCGGCGCTGCGGGTATCGTTGGCGTCTTGAGCGGAACCATGGGCGGAACGGGCAACGGAGGAGGTTTGGGCAGGGCGTCGAACGGGCTACCCCTCTCCTCGGCCGTCGCCCCCCCTAAAGCGGCTCCAGGGGGAGCTAACAGCTGCACGGATTTCACCCGTTTCTTTCCGCGGACCTTCGTATAGAGCACCTTAATCCCCTCTCCTGGCTTCAGCGCATCAAGGTCTGTCGGATGGCCCTGATACCACGCCAGGGTGACGGTTGGCGGCAGCTCCAGCATCCATGATTCCCCCCGGTCGGTCTGCATCTCAAGCCGCGGCCATGCCGCGCGGCGCAGGAGACGGGTCAGCGTGCCGGCCACGCTCAACACCGGCGACTCGAGCGCGGCCTCCGGCGCGGAGACGCGTTCCTCAGGCTGCGACGGCCCACCCTCCTCGGCGCGCACCCAGCCCGCTGCCGAACCCATCGACATCAGCGCCGCAACTGCTGCGATTTGGCTGCGCCTTGGCGGACGCATCAATGCCCTTCACTGTTGACTACGCCTTGTTCCCTGCGGCCTTTGTGGGCAGCGTGATGGGAGCCACACCGGCAAGCTCGCCAATCACGTTGACCAGCTCGCCGCTGGCAGGCACGACCACCTTGGCGTTGTCCTGCAGCGCGGTCTCCACCGCTTGAAGCTTGCGCAGAATCTGCGCGTTGCCGACGAAATACTTCTCCGCGGCCTCATTGACCAGCCGGATCGCCCCAGCCTCCCCTTCCGCCTCCAGGATGCGCGCCTGTTTGACCCCTTCGGCTTCCTTAATGGCAGCGCGTTTCTTGCCGTCTGCCACGGTCTCGGCCGCGGAGGCGAAATCCACCGCCGCGATCTTCTCGTTCTCCGCCTTGACGACCTTGTTCATCGTCTCCTGCACATCTTTCGGTGGGTCGATTTCCTTCAACTCGGTGCGGACGATCTCGATACCCCAGTTGCCGGTTTCCTTCATCAGGATTTTGTGCAGCTCTTCATTGATGCGGCCGCGCTCGCTGTTGGCGGATTTCAACGTCATCGTGCCGATGATGTTGCGCAGCGTGGTGCGGGCCAGGTTGACGATCTGGTACTGCACGTTGTTGACGTTGTAGATCGAGTTCTTCACGCTCTCCTCATCCGACTTGACCTTGAAGTACACCTGCGCGTCGACGCGGGCGTTGAGGTTATCAAAGGTGATGATTTCTTGCGGCGTGGCGTCGACCATCGTTTCGGTCACGTTTTCCTGGAACATGCGCTCGATCACCGGGATGATCCAGTGAAAGCCGGGCCCCGCGAAGCGGTGGTACTTCCCGAGGCGCTCAATCAGCGCCCGGTGGGTGGGGCGGACGATCCGGATGCCGGCTAGCAGCAGCCATGCCACGATGAAGAAAAAGGACGTCACGAAATAGGTCGTCATCTCGCCTCCTTCGTCGCTACCGCAATAGGGTTGGCAGCATCATACGCCTTCCATCAGTCGCTGAAGACTCCCGCGTAGTAATTCCTCGGCCAGGCCTGCCCGCGCAACGCTCCCAGCTGGACCGCGCTCAAGGGGGGCATCTCAGCAACCGCGCAATTCTCCTCCACGTGGGCCACGCGGCGCATCCCTGGAATCACCGTTGAGACCGCGGGATGCGCCAGGCAGAAGGCCAGCGCCGCCTGCGGCAACGTGCGGCGCATCGCGCCGGAGAGCGCCTTGAGCGGCTCAACACGCTCGACGGTTTCGCGCAGCCGCTCGCCCGCGAAATAGGTGCCGCGCCAGTCATCCGGCGCAAAGCGCGTGGCGGCGGTCAGCGTCCCTGTCAGGCTGCCCTCATCGAAGGGCACGCGGACGATCACGCCGACGCAGCACTGCTGGCACGCGGGCAACAGCCGCTCGGCCGGCGTCTGATCGAACACGTTGTAGATGACCTGCACGCTGTCGATCAAGCCCGAGGCGACGGCCTCCAGCGCGGTGTCGGGTTCATGGTCGTTAATCGAAATGCCGAAGGCCTTGATCTTCCCCTCGCGCTTTAATCGTTCGATAGCGGGCAGCCACACCTCCTGCTCCTTGAGCCATCGCGGGGCCCAGACGTGCAGCTGCTGCAGCTCAACGGCCGCACGGCCCAGCCGCCGCAGGCTCGCCTCGGTCTGCTCGATGATCCACCCGGCGGGAAATGCCTCGGCCGCCAGCGCCTCGTGGCGGGCGGGCCATTCCATATTCTTCGGCGGGACTTTGGTGGCGATGCAGACGGCCTCATCGCGGCCGGCGAGTGCTTGGCGGATGAGCTCCTCAGCGTGGCCCTCGCCGTAGACCGCGGCGGTGTCGAGGAAGCTCACGCCGAGCTCCAGCGCCCGACGAATGGCGCGGATCGCTTCACGGTCATCCACCGCGCCCCACATCCCGCCCATGCCCCACGTGCCGAGACCGATTTCAGAAACCGGCCAACCCAACCGACCGAATGGGCGCGTGCGCATGGCGGTATTGTAGCACCTTGTTGCTCTGTCGAAAACCGCCCCGCCAGCGCCGTTGCGCCGCCGGACGCCTGGGTTGGCGGACCGGCGCGGGGGGCCTGCAGGGCCAGCGGCGGCGGGGCCGTCCGCTCGCTCCGGTGCGGGCTCCGGGCGCCCGGAGGGCGTCGACCCGGCCGTGCTGTCCGAGGCGCCGGTGAAGCGGCGCGGCAGGCCCTGCGCCACCCTGATGGGAGCTTTTCGACAGAGCAGCATCTTGACACCCTGCGTGAAGCGCCCTATCGTATGTCGTACTATCCATTCACCCACCATGTAGGGAGGCCACCATGCTGTCTCGCCGTACGGGTCATCTCGTGCTTTCTGCCGCCTTGGTGTGTGTTCAACTGCCTCCCGCTTGGGCCGGCGAATCGCCCGTGGTGGACACGCAGCAAAGCTCCACGGGTAGCGCCGTCAGCCAGGAGCAGCTTAACCAACTACCTACGAGCCGTTCCTACGCCGATCTGCTCACCCTGGTCCCCGGCATCACCAACCACAAGTCCTCAGCCACCGACTCGGTCAACTGGTCGCGCATGCCCTTCTCGGAGGGCGTGCGCCAGGCGGCCCAGGCCATCGACCCATCGGCACTGAATGAGCTCAATGTGCTCAGCTCCAATTATTCCGCGCCATACAGCCGACTCAGCGGTGCCCCTGACGTGCAAGGGTTCAGCCGATATTACCTGGAAGATCTGGCGCGCAGCCGCGAGTGGCCCGGCGAGGCGGCGGGCATGAACGGCATGCTCATGGCCACCGGCAAGGCGCGCGGCAAGGAGCGGGTGGCCGTGCTCTATGACGATGAGGGCTACCCGATCGAGTACTTCACCGCTGACGATCTGAAGCGGCATCCCGACGAGGTGCTGGAGGAGCTGCACGAGATGTGCGACCTTATCAGCGATGGCAAGCTGACGGTGGAAACCGGCATGCTCTCCTCGAACAAGATTACGACCTCCTCAGGCAAGCTGTACCTCGATGGATACGGCGACTTCATGTATGGGCCGCCAGGCGTCTCCCTGCCCCTCAATGTCCGCAATGCGCTGGCCCAACCCGCCTACGACTTGCCCAAGGACTACAAGCTCGACCTGAGCCTGAAACGCTACGCCTTCGGCGGCGGCATGCAGCAGCTTGATCCGCCGACCACCCCCTTCGGCCAGCAGAGCCTGCAGCAGGACGCCAAACCGCAGAAAAAGGAGGGCGTCGTCACCGCTCCAGAGGTCGCGGAGGGCCTCAGGGACCTAGGCCGTAAGGCGGGAGCCGGCGACAAAGACGCGGCCAAGATCATCGAGGGGCTTGGCCCGTTCTTGACCGATGGGGCCAAGCAAGAACTCAGCAGAGGAGTTGGTGAGGGCGTGACCTCGACGCCTACAACCAGCGGATCGCCCGGCGGGCAGCAGCCGCAGCAAGGCGGCGCGGCGTCGACGCCCCGCCAGGAAGACTCGATGCCTCCCCTGTCCCCGCTGCGCTTCCCCAAGCTGCCGGTCGGTGGCGGCATGACGCAGCTCGACCCGCCGAGCACGCCGTCCGGCCAGCAGACCCTCCAGCAAGATGCCAAACCGGTCACACCGAGCCCCCAGGTTCGCGTCGATGGCGGCTCCAGCTCCGTCACGATGCCGGTGGACACCACGCCAGAACAGCCGGCCACGGCCGCATCGGATCAGCCGACCGAGTCCGTCTTGGATGATTTGGGACCCGGCCCCACGCCGCCGCTGCACCCGCAGCCGGAGGGCGAGCCGACGGTGAAGACCGCGTCTGATGGGACGACAGTGCGCACCTTCCCCGACGGCACGACCGAGCGCATCTCCCCGAACGGACACACCTTCGTCCGCTACGCGGACAACTCCACGTTTGAGCGCTACCCCGACGGCACCGCGGTGGACCGCGCCCCGGACGGCTCCACCACCACCCGCGACAAAGACGGCAAGGTGACCGGGCGCACCGGGGCGACGGTCATCGACCTGGACCGCAAGGTCGATCGTGCGGTGGACCGGCACATGCGCATGCAGCGGATGCCCGGCGAACCCTCGAGGCAGGAACAACCTCCTCAGAGAGACAAGAAGCGCACGACCTCAAAGAAGGTGTCACCGAAGAAACGGGGAGAGGATTACGTTCAGCTTCCGCCAGAACGGGACGATCTCCTCGGTCTGACTGACGAGGAAGCTAGAGCGGGATCCGCGCAGGCCCTGCAGGACCTGGCCGACTGGGCCAAGGGACCGGAGCAGGAACGCGATGACATCACGGGACTCACTGATGAGGAAGCCCGGGCCGGATCCGCACAAGCCCTGCAGGATTTGGTCGATTGGGCGAAGGGCCCGGAGTCGGGACCCGGCGGCGTGTCGCAACCCGACGCCTCGTGGGGAGAAGGCGCCTGGTGGCCCCTTGCGGACCCCGGAACTGAACCAGCTGACCCCTCCTGGTGGAGAGAAGGCGGCTGGTGGCCGCTTGCGGAGTCT
>JACQRD010000061.1 GCA_016206675.1 Candidatus Omnitrophota bacterium | reverse complement strand
TGGCGGATGAAGATGCGTATGAGATGGCCCGTCGGCTGGCAAGGGAGGAAGGCCTCTTCGTGGGCGTCTCGTCAGGGGCGGCGTGCTGGGCGGCGCTGAGGGTGGCCAAGACGCTCGGCGGCCGCAAGACCGTGGTCACCGTGCTGCCGGATACCGGCGAGCGGTACCTCAGCATGCACCCGTTTTTTGAGCAGCCATGATCCCAACCTCCTCGGACCTCAAAGGCTTGAAGGTGGACCACTCGCTCGATGTGCGTGGCGCCGTCAGCCCCGACGGGTATCGCAAGGCCGTCACCCAGCTGGGCGCGATGAAGGAGCACGAGGTGCTGGAGCTGCACATCGATGAAGGCGAAGCGCTGGATGCCATCCCCTTCGCCTTGCGCGCCGAAGGGCATGAGATCCTCGTCAGCGAGCCGGCCACCGGCGGCGTGCGGCTTTTAGTACGCAAGAGGACCCTTGTTACATAAAGTTCCAAGTTTCAAGTTCCAGGTTTCAGGGGATGTTCTTCTTGAAACTTGGAACCTGCAACCTGAAACGAGACCACAATGAGTTATATGATCGGTTTAAAGTGCCGCGAGTGCGGCCGCCTCTACCCCAAAGAGGTCATCAACGTCTGCGAGTACTGCTTCGGCAGCATCGAGGTGGATTACGACTACGACGCCATCCGCCGCGCGCTGACGCGCCAGGCCATCGCCGCGCGCCCGCCCTCGCTGTGGCGCTACCGCGAGCTGCTGCCGATCGACGGCGAGCCGACCGTCGGGCACGCCTCGGGCTTTACGCCGTTCTTCCGCGCCCAGCGGCTGGCGGAAGCGCTCGGCGTAGAGGAGCTGTACCTCAAGGACGACTCGGTTTCGCACCCGACGCTCTCCTTCAAGGATCGCGTGGTCTCCGTCGCCCTGACGCGGGCCAAGGAGCTGGGCTTCGACACCGTCGCGTGCGCCTCTACCGGCAACCTGGCCAACGCCGTCTCGGCCCACGCCGCGAAGGCGGGGTTCCACTGCTTCGTGTTCATCCCTGCTGATCTGGAAACCGGCAAAGTGATCGCGTCGCAAGTCTACCGGCCCACCGTCGTCGCCATCGAAGGCACCTACGATGACGTCAACCGCCTCTGCGCGGAGCTCAGCGCCAAGTATCCTTGGGCGTTCGTCAACGTCAACATCCGCCCGTATTACGCCGAGGGCTCGAAAACCTACGGTTTCGAAGTGGCCGAGCAGCTGGGCTGGCGCGCGCCGGCGCACATCGTCATTCCAGCCGCCAGCGGCTCGCTCATTACCAAGATCGCGAAGGCGTTCAAGGAGTTTCAGCTGCTCGGCCTGATTCCCCAGGCCCATACGAAGCTTTATGCGGCGCAGGCCGAGGGGTGCAGCCCGATTGCGACCGCCATCCAGGCGCGCTCCGACATCGTCAAACCGGTCAAGCCGAAGACGATCGCGAAATCGCTGGCCATCGGCAACCCGGCCGACGGCTATTATTCGACGAAAGCGGTGCTGGAGTCCGGGGGGTGGGCCGAGGCGGTCACCGATGAAGAGATCGTGCAGGGCATCCAGCTGCTCGGCGAAACCGAAGGGGTCTTCACGGAGACGGCCGGCGGGGTCACGCTCGCCGTGGCGAAGAAGCTGATTGGGCAAGGCGTCATCCCCCGCGACGAGTCTCTCGTGCTGTGCATCACCGGCAACGGCCTCAAGACGCTGGAGCCGCTGGTCGGCCGCTTGGAAGCGCCGATGAGGATCAAGCCGACGCTCGCCTCCTTCGAGGCAAATTGTGCGGACGCCGTGCGCAGCGCAACGAAAAGGTAGAAGTCAAAACGCAAAAGTCAAAACCACAACTTAAAAGTGAAAACTTTTCAGTTGCCGGTCAAACTCAGGAGGGATGATGGCCATTACCGTCAGAATACCGACGCCGCTGCAGCGGCTGACCAACGGGCAAGCCGAGGTGCAGTGCGAGGGCAAGACCGTCACCGAGCTGCTGGCCGATTTGGAGCGGCGGCATCCGGGCGTGAAGGAGCGCCTCTGCGATGAATCGGGCAAGCTGCGCCGCTTCGTGAACGTCTTCGTCAACGAGGAAGATATCCGGTTTCTGCAGGGCGACCAGACCGCGGTGAAGGAGGGCGACGACGTCTCCATCATCCCGGCGATCGCCGGCGGCTAAAACAGTGGATGGGTGAATGTGTCGATGATTGACGGTTTTAAGGAGGAGGGCCGATGGCCAAGAAGCAGGTGACGTTGATTTTTCCGCAGCATCTGATCAAGGAGCCGGTCATCTACATGATGGCCAAGGAGTATGACATCATCCCCAACATCCGCCGCGCACGCGTGACGGAGAACGTCGGGGAAGTCACGCTGGAGCTGGAAGGCTCCGAAGACGCGTTTAAGAAGGCGGTGGTCTTCCTCGAGAAGAAGGGCGTGAAAGTCGAGCCCGTTGTCGGAGACGTCGTCGGCCAGTAAGTTCGTCCGGCGACTTGCGCCGATGTTGCCGCACCGCCACCCCCGCATCACCCTCCTTCGAGACTGGCTGCTGCTGGCCGCCGCGCTCGGCCTCATCGGCCAGTGGATCGTGCTCCACGGCCTGCTGCACTTGCCGCTGGGGCCTGTGGCGGAAACCGTGCTGCCCGGTTTGGCGATTTTCGGCGCCGCCACCTTGCTCTCTTGGGCGGCGGAGCTGGCCCAGCTTGAAATCTCCCAGGCGCTCGCGCTGGCTTTTCTCGCGCTGGTGGCGGTGCTGCCCGAGTACGCGGTCGACATGTACCTGGCATGGAAGGCGGCGCGCGACCCCAGCTATATCGCCTTCGCCGCCGCCAACATGACCGGCGCCAACCGGCTGCTCATCGGCCTGGGCTGGTCCACGGTGCTCTTTGCCTCCTGGTTCGTCAGCCGCAAGCCCGTGGTGCATGTGGAGCCGAAGCAGCGGCTGGAGCTGCTCACCCTGCTGTTGGCCACCGTCTACGCCTTTCTCCTGCCGCTGAAGCGCAGCCTGTCGCTGATCGACACGGCCGTGCTGCTCGCACTCTTCATCGTGTATATCCGCAAGGCCAGCCAGGGCGGGGTGGAGGAGCCGGGATTGGCCGGGCCGCCGGAGCGCATGGCCTTGCTGCCGAGAAGCTGGCGGCGCGCCGTTACGATCCTGCTCTTTGTGCTGCCGGCCTATGCAATTTGGCTCTCCGCGGAGCCCTTCGCCAACGGCCTGCTGCACAACGCGCGCCGGCTGGGCATCGAGGAGTTCATCCTGATCCAGTGGCTCGCCCCCCTGGCGTCTGAGTCGCCGGAATTCATCGTCGCGATCATTTTTGCGCTGCGCGGCAATCCCACCGCCGGCCTGGGCACGCTGATTTCCTCCAAGGTGAATCAGTGGACACTGCTGGTGGGGATGCTGCCCTTGGTGTATTCCATCTCCGGCGGCCATGTGATGCCGATGGCCTTGGATGCGCGGCAATCTGAGGAAATCTTCCTGACGGCCGCCCAGTCGCTGCTGGCGTTGGTGATCCTGGCCAATCTCAACTTCGGCATGGGCGAGGCGGTCCTGCTCATCAGCCTGTTTCTCTTGCAGTTCGTCTTTCCGGCGCCGGCAATCCGCATGTGGCTGGCGGTGGGGTATCTGGCCATCGCAGCCGGCTATCTCTTCAGCCCGACGTTCCGGGCGTCCTTCCGGGCGCTGCTGCGCGAAGGGTGGCGCCGCCAAAAGCCGTGAATGCGTGAATGCGTGAATGCGTCAATGTGTAAATGCGTGAAGGCGTTGGCATCCAACGCATTCACCCATTCACGCATTTACGCATTTACCGATTTTTAGGTGCGGGAGTATAATGAGGCATGGCGCGCAAAGGCCCGGCTCGTCCGAAAACCAGAAAACTCGCGTCGCTTGTGACGGCGTTAAAGGCCGGCGCCGTTTCCATGCGCCGGCGCCTTGCCACCGCTAAACGTCGCGCCTTGGCCGCGGCCGCGAAACCTAGCGCGGCCATCCGTTCGTCGAAACCCTCCTCTGCGGCGCCGGTGCGCCGCGTCTCCGTTGTGAAAAAACCGGCCAAAGGACCGACATTCCACCAAGCCGCCCGGCAACGCTCCGTCGTCAAGAAACCCGCTCGTGGGCCGACGCCCAGGCGGGTGACGGCCAAGCGAACCCCCGCCGCGAAGCGGGGGCGCGCCCCGATTCCGCCGCAGGGTGTGGCACCGACACAGGAAGCGTCCGCCGGCTTCCACCCCCCGACGCCGGTACCTCCCACCGCCGCGCCAGTCCAGCCGGCGCACCTGCACGCGCACGAGCCGCCGTTTTCCATCCCGGCAGGCTACGGCGACAACCGCATCGTCCTGATGGTCAAAGATCCCTGGTGGCTCTTCGCCTACTGGGAGATCCAGCCGTCGGTTGAACGGGCGGCAAAGATGCAGCTGCTGCCCCATGAAGTGGCCGGGCTGCAGACCATCCTGCGCGTCTATGACGTCACCGGCCGCCACTATCCCGACGAGCCGGCGCACCGCTTCTCCGACGTCGGCCTCTCCGGCATGGCCACCAACTGGTATCTCCACACCGACGCTCCGGACCGCGCGTTTATCGTGGAGATCGGCCTGCTGACCACCACGGGGCGGTTTTTGCTGCTGGCCCGCTCCAATCGCGTGACGGCGCCGCGCTTCGGGCCGTCGGACGCGATCGATGAGGCGTGGCTGACGACGGATGAGGCGTACTGGCGGCTCTTTGGGGCGACCGCCGTGGGGATCGGGGCGAGCCAAAGCGGCTCCGCCCACATCCTCGCCCAACCGCTGTTCTCCCGAGGATGGTCTTCAACGAACCTGTACGGGCTCAATAAGGCGGCGGCGCTGCGCGGCTTCTGGTGCCGCGTCAACACGGATTTGGTCATTCACGGGGCGGCGGAGCCCCGCTCGCAGGTGACGGTGCAGGGCCAGCCGGTGGCGCTGCGCAAGGACGGTACTTTCAGCCTGCGGGTGACGCTGCCGCGCGGCACCCAGACGATCACGATCGACGTCACCTCCCCCGATGGCAAGAAAACCACCCTGACCCCCGTCGTGACGATGGAGTGGGCCGGCCCCATCGGCTCCGGCGACGCGGTGCCCGGCCACGCGCCGGCGCCGAAACATCCGGAGCTGCTCTAGCATGGCTGGTCAGCAGGGCTATGTGGCACTGATGCTCCACGCGCACCTGCCGTTTGTGCGCCACCCGGAGCACGACGCCTTCCTCGAGGAACGATGGCTCTTCGAAGCGATCACCGAGACGTACCTACCGCTGCTGGAGCGTTTCGAGCGGCTCTGCCACGACCAGGTGCCGTTTCGCATCACCATGTCCTTCACGCCGCCGCTGCTGGCGATGCTGCAGGATCCGCTGCTGCAGTCGCGCTACGTCCATCACCTGGAGCAGCTCATCGAGCTCTCCACCAAGGAGATCGAGCGCACCCGATGGCTGCCGCCGTTTCATCGGCTCGCCCTCTTCTACCACCATCGGTTGACGACGGCGCGCCGCCAGTTCGTGGACGTGCACAAGCGCAACCTGATCGCGCCGTTTCGCGCGCTGGCCGACCGCGGGGTCTTGGAGCCGATCACTTCTGCTGCGACCCACGGGTTCCTGCCGCTGATGGAGCTCTATCCGCAGGCGGTCCGCGCGCAGGTGCAGGTGGGGGTTGAGGCGTTTGCGCGGGCCTTCGGCCGGGCGCCGGCGGGCCTGTGGCTACCGGAGTGCGGCTACCATCCGGGGCACGACGAGATCCTGAAGGCGTTCGGCATCCGCTATTTCATCACCGATGCGCACGGCGTGCTCTTCGGCAGCCCGCGCCCCAAATACGGCGTCTACGCGCCCGCCATCTGCCCAAGCGGGGTGGCGGCGTTCGGCCGCGACTTGGAGTCGTCGAAGAGCGTCTGGAGCGCAGAGGAAGGCTATCCAGGCGACCCGGAGTACCGGGAGTTCTACCGCGACATCGGCTTCGACCTGGACTACGACTACGTGCGGCCGTATCTCAACGGGGATGGCACGCGGCTGAACACCGGCCTGAAGTACTATCGGATCACCGGCAAGACGGATGACAAGCAGCCCTATGACCCGGATCGGGCGCTGGAGCGGGCCGCCGTGCACGCGGGCAACTTCATGTTCAACCGCGAGAAGCAAATCGAGTACCTGCGCACGATGATGGACCGCGCCCCCCTCATCCTCAGCCCCTACGACGCGGAGCTCTTCGGCCACTGGTGGTACGAGGGGCCGGACTGGCTGGAATTTCTCATCCGGAAGGCGCACTACGATCAGCAGACCTTCGAGCTGGTGGCCCCGCCCGATTACTTCCGCGAGCATCCGACCAATCAGGTGCTGACCCCCGCCATGTCGACCTGGGGCAACGGCGGCTACAACGACGTCTGGCTCAACGGCGCCAACGATTGGGTCTATCGCCACCTGCACAAGATGACCGAGTGCATGACCGAAGCAGCCAACGCGCACCCCCGGCCGGATGCGCTGCGCCACCGCCTGCTCAACCAAATGGCGCGGGAGCTGCTGCTGGCGCAGTCGTCCGACTGGGCGTTCATCCTGAAGACGCAGACGCACACCGCCTACGCCTACCGGCGCCTCCACGACCACCTCGCGCGCTTCACCGCCCTGCATGACGCCGTGCGGCAGGGAGCCATCGACGAAGGCCGCCTGGCCGACATCGAAGCCAAGGACACGATCTTCCCCGCCCTCGATTACCGCGTCTACGCCACGTCGTAATGCCCGCCCTGCGGGCCACTCCGTGTGTCGGTAACGTCTATCGGTTACGTAGCCCGTGTCGTTGTTCGGTAACGTTGTTCGTCCGAGGTCCTTGCCGAACGACGTCACCGACAGACGATACGGGCCACATCACCGATCTACGATAACCGACGCACGGTTTCTGGTTATGAAGATTTTGTTTGTGGTGTCCGAGGTGGAACCGCTGGCTAAAACCGGCGGCCTGGCCGATGTCGCCGCCGCCTTGCCCAAGGCGCTGGCCGCGCTCGGCCACGACGTGCGGATAGCGCTGCCGCTCTACCGGCAGCTTGACCGCGCCGCCGCGTCGCTGGCTCCGACCCCCATTCGATTGCCCGTTCGCCTCGGCACTCAGACGCTGGAGGGACGCGTCTGGAGTGGCCACCTGCCTGGCAGCCAGGTCACGGTCTACGCGATCGAGCAGGAGGCGCTGTATGATCGCGACGGGCTCTACGGGTTGCACGGCCGCGATCATCCTGACAACCTGGAGCGGTTCAGTTTTTTCTCCCAGGCCGCGCTCTGCCTGCTGCCGCAGCTCTCCTGGCGGCCCGAGGTGGTCCACTGCCATGACTGGCAGGCCGCCTTGGCTGCCGCCCATCTGAAGTTCGGTGCTTCCTCGCGCGAGCCGTGGTGTGCCGGCATCCCCGCCGTGCTGACGATCCATAACCTGTCCTACCAGGGCGTGTTTCCCAAATCCCGGTGGGCCGCCACCCAGCTGCCGGACGCCGCCTTTTCCCTGAACGGCCTGGAGTTCTACGACCAGATCAACTGCCTCAAGGGCGGCATCGTCAGCGCAGCACGCCTGACGACGGTCAGCCCCACCTACGCCAGGGAAATTCAAACGCCGCAGTTCGGCTGGGGGCTGGAGGGGCTGCTGCGCGCGCGGGCGAAGGCGTTAACCGGGATTCTCAACGGGATTGATGTGGACGAGTGGAATCCGGCCACCGACCGGCATCTGGCCGCCACGTACACCGCGCAGCGGCTCGCCGGCAAGGCGGCCTGCAAGCAGGCCGTGCAGCAGCGGCTCCATCTCGCCCCTCGAAACGACCTGTTGATCGGCATGGTGCAGCGGCTGGTCGATCAAAAGGGCATCGACATCGTGCTGGGGGCGATGGAGGAGCTGATGGCGCTGCCGGTCCAGCTCGCCGTGCTGGGCACCGGCGAACCGGCGTATCATCGGGCCTTGGAGCAGCTGGCGAAACGCCACCCGGACCGCGTTTCCGTCACGCTCGCCTTTGACCATCCGCTCGCTCATCAGATCGAGGCGGGGGCGGACGCGTTTCTCATGGCCTCGAAGTTCGAGCCGTGCGGGCTCAACCAGATGTACAGCATGCGCTACGGCACGGTGCCCATCGTCAAGCGCGTCGGGGGCTTAGCCGACACGGTGGCGGATCTCGATGATCCCTCCGATGCCCCCACCGGCTTCGTGTTTGAAGAGCACGCCCCGCAGGCGCTGCTTGCGGTAGCGCGCCGCGCGCTCGCACTCTTCCGCGATCGCGCCGCGTGGACGCGGCTGATAAAGCGCGGCATGCGGCAGGACTTCTCGTGGCGCCGCTCCGCGCAAGCGTACGTGCGCGTCTATCAGCAAGCGCGGGCTCCCCGTGCGGGGCATCGCCGTGTCACCCGCCGCCGATGATCCTCACGGTCACGCTCAACCCGTCGCTGGATGAGTGGGTGGAGCTGCCGTCGATTCGCCTGGGCGAACTCAACCGCGCCAAGACCTTTCACCGCTACGCCGGCGGCAAGGGCATCAACGTCTCGCGGGTGGTGCGCGAGTTGGGCGGCCAAACGGTCGCCTGCGGATTCGCCGGCGGGGAAGACGGCCTTATCCTTCGGCAACAACTCAACCGCTTGGGTGTTCCGCACCGCTTCGTCGAAATCGCCGGAACGACGCGGAATAACTACAAGATCCTCACCCGGCAAGCCAGCCGCCTCACCGAGATCAATACGGCCGGCCCGCGGGTTCAGCGCCGGGATCTTGACGCCTTGCAACGCGCGCTCTTGGCGCGGGCGGCCTCCGCCGGCAGCGTCGTGCTCTCCGGCAGTCTGCCGCCGGGCGCGCCGGTGACGATTTACGCCAGGTGGATTCGCCTCTTGCACCGCCGGAACGTGCCGGTCGCGCTGGATGCGTCGGGGGAGGCGTTGCGCGCAGGGCTGGTGGCGCGGCCGTGGCTGATCAAGCCGAACCGTCGCGAAGCGGAGGAGCTGTTAGGCCGCTCCGTGGCGAGTCGTACGGACGCCGTGCGCGCGCTGCGCGCGCTGCTTGCCCGCGGCCCGGAGATCGCGATCCTCTCGCTGGGGAAGGATGGGGCGTTGCTGGGGTGCGCCTTCACTGGAGAGTTGTGGGAGGCGCTGCCGCCTGCGGTGCGGGTGGTGTCTGCCGTGGGGGCGGGTGATTCGCTCGTCGCAGGGTTCGTCGTCGGGTGGCGAAGGAGCCGCTCGCTCGCGGAGGCGCTGCGGCTGGGTGTGGCGTGCGGCGCGGCGACGGCTCTGACACCGGGAACCGAGCTCTGCCACCGGCGGGAGGTGCGGCGCTTGCTGCCGCGCGTGCGGCTTCGGCCACTGCGTTAGTTCGCGGGTGTCGCTGTGGCCGGTGCGGCGGGCACGACGGGCTCAACTGCAGTGGCCACGAATCCCTTCAGGCCGCCGCGCTCATAGACGCGGCCGACCGCCTTCACGTGCTGGTTGACGTAGTCGTAGACCAGCTCGTTCGGATCTTCGCCCGCCTGCTCGGCCAAGAGCAAGTAGAGCGTGTTGGTGCCGTCTTCCAACAGGGCCAGCGATTGTCCCCCATCGACCGCCGCATACGTCTGCTCTTCCATTTCCACGCCCCGCTGCCCCAGCCTCAGATACGCGGCCGGATCTACCACTTCCCCCGTGATCATCCGCTGATCCGCAGGCGGTGTTGCCGGTGCCGGAGCCTCTTCAGCGTACAGCAGGCACTGATGCGCCGAGCTTACGATAAACAGGGTGGGGAGGATTGCCGCGATCCATCGAACTGATCGAGTCATCAGGATCTCCATCGGTTGGACGGAGGCTATTAGAGCAAAGCCGTCGAGGCGCTGTCAAGCGCGATCCGAGGCAGAGGAAAGGCGGCAAGAGCCGCTAGTGCCGTTCCAACTTGTTTCGCCTGCTGCACGGCGTGCCGAATTGGGCCGAACCATGCTCACTCGGTCGCGCTCGGCGTAGCTGCAATAAGTTGGAACGGCACTAGAGCTCGGGACAGGTGTCGGTTACGGTGCAGTCTTTCCAGAACGTCACGCGGAAGTAATTCTGGGAGCCGCTCAGGGGAATGCCGCTCGCATTCTCATACCGGTGGAACTTGAAGTAGATGC
>JACQRD010000060.1 GCA_016206675.1 Candidatus Omnitrophota bacterium | reverse complement strand
GGATGGACGCGGAGCCGGTCCCGAGAGGGAGGGGTCCCCGAGGGATCGGCCCGCGGCCACAGCCGCCCCCTTGAGGAATGCCAGACGGTGGCGTAGAATACGCGGCATGTTTCGCAAGCTGATGGCTTCCCATGCCGCGAAGCGGCGGGCCGCGTGGATCATCTTCGCGCTGCTCGTGCTGCCCTTCGCCATCTACGGCGTCAGCACCCGTTTCACCGACCGGCCGGCCGGCACGGTCTTCGGCAAACCGATTTCGCAGGACGAGTTTCAAGCGCAGCGTGCCTGGGTGTTGCGGCAGATGCAAACCCAGTTCGGCGAGGCGGCGGAGGCGCTCGACAGCCTCGGCGCATTCGTCACTCAGACCACCTGGGACCGGATCCTCCTCGCCGAGGAGGCCAAGCGCCGCCGCGTGCGCGTCAATGACCTGGAGCTGGCCCGCTTCCTCCAAGAGATCCCTGCGCTGCAGGAGGGCGGCCGCTTCGACCGGCAGCGCTACCTGCGCTACATCACCGCCGTCGGCACCACCCCGCAAGAGTTCGAGCGGCTGCTGCGCCATAACCTGACGGTCGACAAGCTGGTCAGCTCGGTCCGTTCGGCCGTCACCGTCACGGAGGAGCAGGTGCGCCAGGCGTACGAGCGCGCGAATGAGCAGCTCACCGCCGCCGTCATCTTCTTCGATATCGAGCGCTTCCTGCCCGAGACCTCCGCCGCCGCCACTGAGGAGGCCGTGCGCGCCGCCTTCGACGCGCACTCGGAAGCGTATCGCGAGCCGGAGCGGATCAGCTTCGAGTACGCCGGCAAGACCCGGGAGGAGATCCCGCCTCCGGCGGAGATCACGGAGCAGGAGCTGGACGCGTTCTACCACGATCATCCGGAGCAGTGGCCGACGCAGGAGGATGGCACGCCCAAACCGCTGGAGGAGCTGCGCGAGCAGGTGCGCCAACGTGTGGCCAGCGAGAAGGCCGGCAAGCAGCTGACGGCGCTGGCACTCGATCTGCAGGACGACGTGGATGCCAAGCGGCCCTTCGAGGAGATGGTCTTGGCGCGCGGCCTGACGAAACGCGCGGCGGGACCCCTCGCACCGGATGATCCGTGGGCCAGCCAAGCTCCGGAGCCGGCCTTGCTCTATGCCGCCGCAAAGCTCGCGGAAGGCGAGGTCAGCCCGGTCGTGCAGACGGACCGCGGCGTCTATGTGGTGCGGCTGACGGTGCGGCAGCCGGCCCGCGTGCCGCCGTTTGAGCAGGTGCGCGAGCAGGTGCGCCAGCGCGTCATTCGGGACCGCGCGAAGGAACTGGCGCGGGATCGCGCCAACCGCCTCCACGAGTATCTCACCAAGCAGTTGGCCGATGGGAAACCCTTCGAAGAAGCCTCGGCAGCCTACGAGACGCCCGTGGCGGCCGCCTCGTTTACCTTCACCCGCAGCGGATCGATTGGTCCGCTCGGCGCCGTGGCGGCCGCCAATGAGGCCGCCTTCGCCACGCCGCTCGGCTCTCTCACGGCGGTCCTCGAAGCCCCGACCGGCTACGCGATCCTGCGGCCGCAGACGCGCATTCCCGCTGATCCTGCCAAATTTGCCGAGGCCGAGGAGGCGCTGCGCAAAGAGACGCTCGCCGCGCAGCAATCGGAGCGGCTGAATCAGTGGCTCAGCGAGGTGCGCGCGCGGGCACGCGTGAAGAGCTTCGTGGACTCAAGTTGAGGGGTTGCTGAAGACTGCCGACCAGGTCAGGTCGGAGAGGTCGAACGGTTTGGTGATATAGGCGCTGGCCCCGTAGTGCTTGGCCTGCTCGCGCAGTTCGTGCTCATCCAGGGCGCTAACCATGATCACCCGCACGTGCGGATGGGTGCTCCGCATGCGCCTGAGGACTTCGATCCCGGAGAGCCCCGGCAGCTTGATGTCGAGCAGGATGAGATCCGGGCTCTCCTGTGCCAGCCGCTCCAGCGCTTCTTCCCCGCTGAAAACCGACGCCACCGAGAAGCCGCGGCTGGTAAAAAACTGCCGCAGGCACTCGCAGATATCCTGCTCGTCGTCCACGATCAGCATGCGCTGCACGGACAGACCCCTCCTTCTATCCCTTCGGTACAAGCCTGCCTGACTCTCTGAGGCCCCGTCAAGGGCTAAAACGGATTCCGCGGGGCTACTTCGCCGCTTTGACGGCGAGCAAATCCTTCAGCTCGCGCATGAACTGCTCGACGTCCTTGAATTCGCGGTAGACCGAGGCAAACCGCACGTAGGCCACCGGATCCAGGGCGTGCAGGCGCTTCATCACCCGCTCGCCGACCTCTCGGGAGGGCACCTCGCGCTCAAAGTGCTGCGAGAGCTCCCGCTCCAGCTCATCGACGAGCTGCTCCAGCTGGTCCATGCTCACCGGCCGTTTCTCGCACGCCTTCACCAGCCCGGCCAGCAGCTTGTGGCGGTCGAAGGGCTCGCGGCGGCCGTCCTTCTTCACCACCATCAGCGGCTGCTCCTCCACGTGCTCATACGTGGTGAAGCGCTTGCCGCAGCTGAGGCACTCCCGCCGCCGGCGGATCGACGCCCCGTCGCCGCTGCCGCGCGAGTCGACGACCTTATCTTCCTGATGACCGCAGAAGGGGCACTTCATTGATCTTCGTCTGTCGTTTGTCGGTTACGTAGCCCGTATCGTTGTTCGGTGACGTCGTTCGGCCTCGACGCGACAGTTGCCTCACTCAGGATACAGTGGAAATTGTTCAGTTAGGGCCGCGACGTGCGAACGGACGCGCTCAAGCGCCGCGGCCTCGCCGCGATGCAGGAGCGTCTCATCGATCAGCGCGGCGATCTGCTCCATCTGCGGCGGCTTCATGCCGCGGGTGGTGACGGCCGGCGTGCCGATGCGAATGCCACTGGCCTTGCCGGGCGGCAGCGGGTCAAACGGGATGGCGTTCTTATTCACGGTGATGCGCGCCTGATCAAGCGCTTCCTGCGCCTCCTTGCCGGTGAGACCCTTGGGCGTGAGGTCGACGAGAAAAAGATGATTATCCGTGCCGCCGGAGACGATGCGGTAGCCGCGCTGCGCGAGTGCCGCCGCCATCGCCTGGGCGTTGGCCACCACCTGCCGCGCGTACGCCTTGAAGGCCTCCGACATCGCTTCCTTAAAGCAGATCGCCTTGGCGGCGATGACGTGCATCAGCGGCCCGCCCTGATTGCCGGGAAACAGCGCCGAGTCGATCGCTTTGGCGTGCGCCGCGCGGCAGAGGATAAAGCCGCCGCGCGGGCCGCGCAACGTCTTATGCGTCGTGGAGGTGACGACGTCCGCGTGGGGCACCGGGTTCGGGTAGGCGCCTCCGGCCACCAATCCCGCGAAGTGCGCCATATCCACCATGAGGATCGCGCCGACGGCATCCGCAATCTGACGGAAGCGCGCGAAGTCGAGCCACCGCGAGTAGGCAGAGTAGCCGGCGAGGATCAGCTTGGGCCGATGCTCCTTCGCCAGCGCCTCGAGCTCCGCGTAGTCGATCTGCTCCGTCTGGCGACTGACGCCGTAGGGCACGATCTTGTAGAAACGCCCGGAGAAATTCTTCGGATGGCCGTGCGAGAGATGGCCGCCGTGGGCCAGGCTCATCGCTAGGATGATATCCCCCGGCTTAAGCATCGCGTAGAAGACGACGATGTTGGCCTGGGTGCCGGAGTGCGGCTGCACGTTGGCATGCTCCGCGCCGAAGAGCGCCTTAACCCGTTCGATCGCCAGCCGCTCCGCCACGTCGACGAACTCGCAGCCGCCGTACCAGCGCGCCCCCGGATAGCCTTCCGCGTACTTGTTCGTCAGCACCGAGCCTTGCGCTTCCAGGACGGCGGGGCTGGTGAAGTTTTCCGACGCGATCAGCTCCAGGTGCTCCTGCTGGCGCTGCCGCTCCTGCTGGATGGCGTCATACAGCTCCGGATCGGTCTGCTGTAAGTGCTGCATCGGTGTTACCTGAGTTGGACTCGAGACTCGTGACTCGGGACCCGAGTCGCGAGTCGCGGGTCGCGGGTCCTACCTTGCTTCAATTGTCTTTGTTCGATCGCAGCAATCTGACGAACGCGGCGCTCGTGGCGGCCGCCGGACTCAAACGGCGTGGCCAGCCACGCGGCCAGAATCGTGGCCGCCGTCGCGGCGCTGAGCTTCTCCGCCCCCAGCACCAGGACATTCGCGTCGTTGTGCTCCCGGCTCTTGCGGGCGTCGAAGAGATCGCCGCAGACGGCGGCGCGAATACCGGGCACCTTATTCGCGGCGATGGCGATGCCGATGCCGGATTTGCACAACAAGACGCCGCGGTCGAAGCGGCCCTGGGCGACGGCCGCAGCCACCTTTTCGCCGATGAGCGGATAGTCGCACGGGGTGGGGGTATGCGTGCCCAGGTCGGCGACGGCCATCCCCTTCGATTGCAGCAGGCGGATCAGTGTGGCTTTCAGCTTGAAGCCGCCGTGATCAGCGCCGATGGCGACCCGGCGTATCCCTGGCGTCGTTCTGCGCGTACTCATCACCTTGGACGAAAGCACCAAATTCCAAATCCCAAGCACCAAATAAGCTCCAAATTCCAATGACCAAGCACCAAACGGTTTGGAATTTGGTGCTTGGAATTTATTTGGAATTTGGGATTTGGTGCTTCGTGCTTCCACTTCATAGGCTTGGAACCCCGAGGGATTTGGCGACGCGCTCCACCGCCTCGCGGATCTCGGTAAAGCAGACCTCGTAGACTTCCATCGGTTTGCCGATCGGATCGGCGATATTCGGCATCAGCGGCGCCTCACCCGGGGGCACGTGGTAGAGCTTCAACAGGTGCACCTTGCCCTTGGCGGAAGGCTCGCGCCGGATTACCTCTTCGGTCTGGAACGCCTCCATCGTAAAGATCAGGTCGGCCTCCCGGATTATCTCCGGTGTCAGCAGCCGCGCGCGATGGTCGGAGCAGCCGACGCTGGTCTCCTGCAGCACGCGCAGCGTTTCCTTCGTGGGCGCCATGCCTTGGATGGCGAAGACGCCGGCCGATTCCACCTGCAGATGCTCCGCGATGGCGCGCCGCAGCAGATGGCGCAGGTACTCTTGCGCCATCACGCTGCGGCAGCTGTTGCCGGTGCAGACAAAGAGGATCTTCCTGGGACTCATCTGAGACCCGCGACTCGCGACTCGAGTCCCGAGTCTCGGGTCTCGGGTCGCGAGTCTAACGGGTTAAGATTTCGCCAGTTTCATATCCGCCGCGCGCACGCCATCCACCAGCTTCTTCTTATAGGCGACTAACGCCTCCTGGAGCTTCGCATCCGATAACGCTAGGCACTGCACCGCCAGAATCGCCGCGTTGCCGGCGCTGTCGATCGCCACCGTCGCCACCGGTACGCCTTTCGGCATCTGCAGGGTCGACAGTAGGCTGTCGAGCCCCTTCAGCTTGTTCTGAATTGGCACCCCGATAACGGGCAGCGTCGTGTGGGCCGCCACCGTCCCGGCCAGATGCGCAGCACCACCCGCTCCGGCAATGAAGACCTTGATCCCGCGCGACGGCGCGTTAGTGACAAATTCGCGCACCAGCTCGGGGCTGCGGTGCGCCGAAAAGGGGTGGGCTTCCCAGGCGACGCCGAACTCCGTGAGAATGTTGGCGGCCGCTTCCATGACCGGCCAGTCGGAGTCCGATCCCATCAAAATCGCGACAAGCGGCTGATTCATCGTGTCATCCTCACGGTTACGTGTATCGTCCGTCGGTGACGTGGCCCGTATCGTCTGACGGTGACGTTGTTCGTCGAACACCAAAGCCGAACGACGTCACCGAACAACGACACGGGCAACGTAACCGAATACCGTCACCGGCTCACGGGTTTCTTCAGGGCGCGGAAGCCGATGTCCTTGCGGTACTGCATCCCGTCGAAACTGATCCGCCCGACCGCGTCGTACGCGCGCTTCAGGGCTTCTTCCAGATCGGCGCCGGTGCCGACGACGTTGAGCACCCGCCCGCCCCACGTGACAATCCGGTCGCGATCCCGTTTGGTGCCGGCATGAAAGACGATCGCGTCGCGCCGGCCTTTGACAGCCTCAAGGCCCCGGATCTCCTTGCCGATCTGAAAGTCGCCGGGATAGCCGCCCGAGGCCAGCACCACGCACGCAGCACTCCCAGCGGACCAGTGGCACTGCGTCGTCGACAGCCGCCCCTCCACCGCGTCGTCCAGCAGCGGCACCAGGTCGCTGCCGAGCAGCGGCAGCACCGCCTGGATCTCCGGATCGCCGAAGCGCACGTTGAACTCCAGCACTTTCGGCCCGTCCGCCGTCAGCATCAGCCCGGCGTACAGCACGCCCTTACACGGCGAGCCCTCGCTGGCCATCGCGCGGATCGTCGGCAGGATGATGTGCTCCGTCACCTGATGGGCGACCGCCTCGGTGACGACCGGCGCCGGGGCGTAGGCGCCCATGCCGCCGGTGTTGGGGCCCTTATCCCCCTCCTGCAGCCGCTTGTGATCCTGCGCCGGCACCATGGGGATCGCGGTGGTGCCGTCGGTGACGACGAGAATGGAGGCCTCTTCGCCCACCAGCCGCTCCTCGATGACCACGCGCTCCCCGGCCTGCTTGAAGAGCTTGTCCTCCATCAGTAGGTCGATGGCCCCGAGCGCTTCGCTAAGGGTCTGCGCGACAATGACCCCCTTGCCGCCGCAGAGGCCGTCGGCCTTCACCACGATGGGCACGCCGAGTTGCCGCACGTAGGCGCGCGCCGCCTGCGGATCGTCGAAGACGGCGAACTGCCCCGTCGGGATATGATACTTCTTCATAAGGTTCTTGGCGAAAGACTTGCTGGATTCCAGCTTCGCCGCCGCCTTCGTGGGCCCGAAGATGCGCAGGCCCCGTTTTTCGAAGAGATCGACGATGCCTTTGGCGAGCGCGGCCTCAGGTCCCACCACCGTCAGGTCGATGTCCTTCGCCTCGGCGAAATCGGCCAGCCCCTCGAGATCCTCGGCGCCGATATCCACCAGCTCGGCCAGCTCGCTGATGCCGCCGTTGCCCGGGGCGCAGAAGAGCTTCGTGACTTCCGGCGATTGCGCCAGCTTCCACACCACGGCGTGCTCCCGCCCGCCGGATCCGATTACCAGTACACGCATGTCAGCTCCTTGAACGTTCGATGCGGCCGATCACCCAGGCCGGCACGGCGGCCTGTTGCATGATCTTTACGATCCGTCCGGCGTCACCTGGGCGGCACGCCAGCGCCATGCCAATCCCCATGTTGAAGGTCGCCGACATCTCCTTGGCGGAGATGCCGCCGGCCGCCTGAATGATCCGGAAAATCGACGGCGCCCGCCAGCTGCCTGGCACGACGCTCACCTGCAATCCCTTCGCGCGGCCCGCCAGGCTGGGCAGGCGGCGCAAGAGGCCGCCGCCGGTGATGTGGGTGATGGCATGAACCGGCACGCGCCGCAAGACCTCCAGCACCGGCTTGACATAGATGCGCGTCGGCGTCAGCAATTGCCTCTGCCGCCGGCGAAGCGCCTTGGCGGACAACACCCGGCGCACGAGCGAAAACCCGTTGGCGTGCACGCCCGATGAGGCCAACCCCACGACGGCATCGCCCACCCGCACGCGCGAGCCGTCAATCAGCCGGGCGCGCTCCACTACCCCCACGCAGAAGCCGGCGATGTCATACGCCCCCGGGCCGTAGACGCCCGGCATCTCGGCCGTCTCCCCGCCGAGTAGCACGCAGCCGCTTTGCCGGCAGCCTTCGGCCACGCCCTTCAGCAGCCGGCTCATCAGCGCGGGCTGCAGCCGCCCTACCGCCAGATAGTCGAGAAAGAAAACCGGCTGCGCCCCGTAGACCAGCACGTCGTTGGTATTCATCGCCACGGCATCGATGCCGATGCCTTCATGACGGCCGACTAACTGCGCGACTTTCAGCTTGGTGCCCACGCCGTCGGTCGAGGCCACCAGCACCGGATCGCGCAGCTTCAATGCCTTCAAATGGAACAGCCCGGCGAACTGCCCCTGATCCGGCAGCAGTCCTGCGCGACGGGTGGAACGAATCGCCGGCCGCATCCTGCGCAGCCACGCCTCCGCGCCTGCCACATCCACTCCCGCGCCCTGGTAAGTAATCCCATTTGTTCGGGGTTCGGGGTTCGGGGTTCGGGGCATTTGCCCTGAACCCAGAACCCTCAACCCTGAACTCTGTTTCGTCTTCATTGGCTCAGCCGCAGCCCTGTCCGGAGGTTTTTGCGGAGCGCTCCAGCGCGTATTTATCCCCCTCATCCCCGAACGGAATGGGGTACGCGCCTGTCCAGCAGGCCGTGCAGTAGTCGCCCGGCTTGCGCACCGCCTTGCGCAGCCCTTCAAGCGACAGGTAGCCCAGCGTCTCCACGCCGATGAACTTGCGGATCTCCTCCAACAACATCGTGTTGGCGATCAGCTCCTTCTTCGTCGGGAAGTCGATGCCGTAGAAGCAGGAGTGCTTCGTCGGCGGGCAGCTGATCCGCAGGTGGATCGCCTTCGCCCCGGCCTCGCGCAGGCTCTTCACGCGCGCCCGCGTGGTGGTGCCGCGGATGATGGAATCGTCCACGATCACGATCCGCTTGCCCCGGATGATCTCCCGGATCGGGTTGAACTTGACGCGGACCTTGAGATCGCGGATCTCCTGGGCCGGCTGGATGAAGGTCCGTCCGACGTAGTGGTTGCGCGTCATCCCGATCGTGTAGGGGATCTTGGACTCCAGGCTGTAGCCGAGGGCCGCGAAGTTGCCGGAGTCGGGGATCGGCATCACCAGGTCCGCCTCCACCGGGTACTCCCGCGCCAGCTGGCGCCCCAGCCGCACGCGCACCGCCTGGACGCTCTCGCCGAAGACGACCGAATCTGGGCGCGAGAAATAAACGTGCTCGAACAGGCAATGGGACCGGCCCGTTGGGATCTCCTTG
>JACQRD010000053.1 GCA_016206675.1 Candidatus Omnitrophota bacterium | reverse complement strand
TTCGGCGTCACCCCGGAGTACCTGATGTCGGCGAAGGAGCTCGAGATCAAGATGGCGCAGGGCTCCAAGCCCGGCGAGGGCGGCCAGCTGCCGGGGCATAAGGTGTCGCAGGATATCGCGCGCGTGCGCCACACGATTCCGGGCATCTCGCTGATCTCGCCGCCGCCGCACCATGACATTTACTCGATCGAAGATCTGGCCCAGCTCATCTACGATTTGAAGATGATCAACCCCACGGCGCGGGTCAACGTGAAGCTCGTCTCCGAGTCGGGCGTGGGCACCATCGCGGCCGGGGTGGCCAAGGGCTACGCCGATACGATTTTGATTTCCGGCTACGACGGCGGCACGGGGGCGAGCCCCTTAAGCTCGATTAAAAACGCGGGCCTGCCGTGGGAGCTGGGTTTGGCCGAGACGCAGCAGACGCTGCGGCTGAACCACCTGCGCGAGCGCGTCATTGTGCGCGCTGACGGCGGCATGAAGACTGGCCGCGATTTGCTCATCGCCGCGATCTTCGGCGCCGAGGAGTTCGGCTTCGGCACGGCGGCGGTGGTGGCCACCGGCTGCGTCATGACGCGCCAGTGCCACCTCAACACCTGCCCGGTGGGCGTGGCCACGCAGGATGAGAAGCTGCGCGCCAGATTTACCGGCACGCCGGAGATGGTCGTCAACTACATGCGCTTCGTCGCCCAGGAGCTGCGCGAGGCCATGGCGCAGATGGGGGCGCGCCGGCTTGATGAGCTCATCGGCCATACCGAGCTGCTGGCCATCCGCCGGCGCGACGATCTGCCGCCCAAGGCGAAGACGGTCGATCTGCGCTATCTCATGACGACGGTCAATGAAGGCTCGCGCATCCACACGCGCCCGCGCAACGACCGCGTCGGCGAGCATCCGCTGGATGACCGCATCATCCAGGATGCCAGAAACGCCATCGATGGCCTGGGCAAGGTGAAGCTCAGCTACGCGGTCAAGAACACCCATCGCACCATCGGCGCGCGCCTGGCCGGCAAGATCGCCGAGCGCTACGGCGATCAGGGGCTGCCGATCGGCACGATCGACGTCACGCTGCGCGGCGTGGCCGGCCAGAGCTTCGGCGCGTTTTGCATCAACGGCGTGCGGCTGAGCTTAATCGGCGAGGCCAACGACTACGTGGGCAAGGGCATGGCGGGCGGGGAGCTGATCGTGCGCCCGCCGGATGAGTTCACCGCGCCCTGGCATCTGAACTCGATCATCGGCAACACCTGCCTCTACGGGGCCACCGGCGGGGTGCTCTACGCCGCCGGCCGTGCCGGCGAGCGGTTTGCCGTGCGCAACTCCGGGGCGGTGGCGGTCGTCGAGGGGCTGGGCGATCACGGCGGCGAGTACATGACCGGCGGCATCGTGCTGGTGCTGGGCGAGACGGGCCGTAACTTCGGCGCGGGCATGACCGGCGGCCGCGCCTACGTGCTGGATCAGGAGCGGGTGTTTGATAAGCGCATCAATCTGGAATTGGTCGAGCTGCACCGGCTGGAGCATGCGGATGACGTCGACAACGTGCGCACGCTGCTGGAGCGCCACTTCGTGGCGACGAAGAGCAACCGCGCCCTGCAAGTGCTCACCAATTGGGAGGATCACCAGGAGCTCTTCTGGGTGGTGATCCCGCGCGGGCTGGGTGCCAAGCTCGACCTGCTGGTCAGCGCGAAAGAAGGCTAACCGCCTCGCTGCCGCTCGGCGGCGTGAACCGTGAACGGTGTACCGTGTACCGTGACGGTTCACGGTACACGGTTAACGGTACACATCCTCAGTTCACCGGAGTTTTTCCGATGAGTATTACTGCCAGTCAGGTGCTTGATGCGCTGCGCTCCGTCCACGATCCGGATTTGAAGCGGGATCTGGTGTCGCTCGGCTTCATCAAGGACGTCGCCATCAGTGGCGGCAGCGTCTCTTTCAAGATCGAGCTGACGACGCCGGCCTGTCCGGTGCGCCATCTAATGAAAGAGGAGGCAGAGCGGGCGGTGAAAGCGCTGCCTGGTGTGAGCCAGGTGGACATCACGCTCACGTCGCAGGTGCGGCCGTCCGTTGCCACGCCGCAAGGGATGGTGTCGCCGAATGTCCGTAACATCGTGCCGATCGCCAGCGGCAAAGGCGGCGTCGGGAAGTCCACGGTGAGCGCAAACTTGGCACTGGCGCTGGCGAAGTCAGGAGCGCGCGTGGGGCTGATGGACGCCGATGTCTACGGCCCGTCGATTCCCACGATTCTCGGCATCACTGCCGAGCCTGAAGTGGATGAGAAAAACCGCATCACGCCGGTTGAGCAGCACGGGGTGAAGGTGATTTCCATGGGGTTCTTCATGAAGCCGGAGGATGCGGTGATCTGGCGCGGCCCGATGCTGCACAAGACGGTGCAGCAATTCCTCGGCGGAGTCTTCTGGGGCGACCTGGATTATCTCCTCGTCGATATGCCGCCAGGGACGGGCGACACCCAGCTTTCCTTGTGCCAGTCGATTCCGATTACCGGCGCGGTGATCGTCTCCACGCCGCAGGATGTGGCGCTGAACGTCGCCCAGAAGGCGATTGCGATGTTCGGCAAGCTCAACGCGCCGGTGCTGGGGGTGATCGAAAACATGAGCTACTACGTGTGCCCGCACTGCAACAACCGCGAGGAGATCTTCGGCACCGGGGGCGCGAAGCAGATCGCGCAGCGGCTGAACTTGCCGTTTCTCGGTGAGATTCCGCTGGCCACGCCGGTGCGCGTGGCGTCGGATGCCGGCACGCCGGTCGTGCTCAGCGATCCGACTTCGCCGGTCGCGAAGGCCTTCATCGCGGCGGCCGAAGCGCTCGCCCAGCAGGTGAGTATCCGCGCGATGCATGGCGAGCTGACGCCGGCCGTGAAGGTGACGTTCTGATGGGTATCCCGCGGCCAGGCTCAGCTGGTCCGCTGGATATTCTGCGAGGACTGAACCGCGCGAGGGTAAAGTACCTGGTGATTGGCGGGGTGGCCGTGATTTATCACGGTGTGCCGCGGGCGACGTTCGATCTTGATCTTTCCGTGTGGCTTGCGCCAGACAATCTCAAGCGATTGAGCGCAGCAATGGAAGCGATGGGTTTTGCACCGAAGGCCCCAGTGGCTGTGACGGGGTTGGCCAGCGTTCAAACCCGCCGCGAGTGGACGCAGCGCAAAGGCATGAAGGTGTTCGCATTCGAAGAGTTAAAGCCGCCGTTTCGGCTGGTGGACGTCATGGTGAAGTCCCTGCGCAATTTCCATCAGGTCTACCGTCGACGGGTTGAGGTTCGCGATCAAGGCGTGACGATTCCCCTCATGCC
>JACQRD010000055.1 GCA_016206675.1 Candidatus Omnitrophota bacterium | reverse complement strand
GGCGGCGCGGGCCTCATCGTAGACGTAGATGCGCACCCGCTGCACGCCGTCGGCATCAGAGGCACTGCCGGTAAAGCTGGTGCCGGAAGCCGGAATAAAGGTTCCGTTGGCAAACGGAGTAATCGTCAAAGCCGGAGGGAGGGTATCGGCAATGGCAACGGCAGGAATCACCTCGAGCAAGGTGATGACGGTGATCAAACTTCTTGCGCTTACCGTGGGTCCTATCACCATCGCCTTGATAGCCATTTTACATTTATTATTATTTTATAATCAAAATTATTCTAAGACTACCAGAGAGGCCTGTCAAGAAGTTTCGCTAACGGGAGGCGTCTGACGGAGGGTTCCAGAGGCGCTTGTAGAGCTCATAGCTCACCCGCAATTGTCGAAGGTAGGGGCTGAGGGCACCGTTGCCTTGGCTGACAAGTCCATACCACTCCTCGAAGTTCCATCCACCAGGAAACGGGCCGGCCCAGTTGGGTTGCGTCTCCTGGACCTTGGGCGAAAAGCGGGGGGGCTGGCCGCCCTTCCACCACTCATCCGCCCACTCAAAGACCACCCCGCCGATTGCATTGCCCACTCCGCGCCCAGCCATATTATCGGCCACATCCACCCAGTTGCCGAAATGGTAGAGCGCTTGATCGCGCTCGATGACTTCGCGCGGCTGCCCTGCCTGGTAGGCCGGGCAGCCGTACTCGGTGATGAGCACCGGCCGGTTGAGAGCGCGGCGCGCCTCTTCAAAGAGGCTGCGCCCGAAGCCGTGCCACCCGCGGTAGACGTTCGTCCCGAAGACGTCTACCGCCGGGATCAGCGGCGCCATCACGTCGAGAAAGCCCAGATCGCCGTTGGCGATGGCCACGGGGTGGTTCGGATCCTCGGCATGGATCCAGGAGGCCAGCTCATTGATGAACCGGTAGTACTCCTTCGGATGCTGCGCGGCATTGCCCTTGCCGCCGACGATGCCGTGCACGCCGCCGTAGTTGTTCTCGTTGCCCAGCACCCACATCAGCACGTACGGCTCATCCTTAAACTGCCTCACCATCGACTTCACGCTCTCCGTCATGCGCTTGCGCTGCGCCGCATCCAGATAGTCGGTGCCGTCCTCCCATTTCGCGCCGGAGCCGACGGTGTACATGCCGACGAAATCGCCGATCAGAAACCGGAGGCCGTACTCCTGGTGGATCTGCCGCAGCAGCGCCTTGTTGGTGGCATGGTGGTAGAGCCGGATCGTATTGACCCCCATCGCCTTCAAGAGGGTGAAATCGCCCACCGTCGGCTCATTCGCGTCCTGCCGGTTGTTGAGGTTGGCGTCGACGAACGTCTCGAAGGCGTCGATGCGCCCGTTGCCGTTGCGGTCGGCGGTTGGCCAGTCCTTCAGCGTCCCTTCATCGGGCGACTCCCCCACCGCGCTGGGCTGGTACGTCAGGCCGTGGATCATCCAGGGCTTGCCGTCAACGAGCAGCTGCCAGTGGCCGTTCTCATACTGCACCAGACGCACAGCCCCCTTGCCGACCTCGCGGCGTTTGGGCAAGCCCGCGACGTCGGCGCTCGGAGGGTTGACCTGCTCCGGCGGCACGGCCACCAAGCGCCCCGGGTTGACCAGGATCGTGTCGTTATCGGGATCATTGTCAAAACCGCCCTCGACGATGACGCGGGCGTCTTCCAACCGAACGCCCAGCTCAGGATGCAGCCGCGCGATGGCCTCGATCTTATCGCGGGCCACCTTGCCGACGTACCAGGGCGTGGGCGGGTCGAAGCCGGTCCAGCCGACGGACGCCGGAAAATGCACCAGGATCGCGTAGTAGGCCTTCACCGCGTGCATCCACAGTCCGGCATGCTCCAGCGCCAGGGCGGTGTAAAACTGCTTCACGCCCGGCTCCTCGTCCGCTTCGGCCCAGCGGAAAAACTCCAACTGCGGGCCGTCTTTGTAGAAGACAAAATCCCAATGGGAGCCGGCCAGCTGGCCGGCCTTTTTCGCCGCCTGGTAGGCCGCATCGCGCATGAGCGAGCTTTCATTCGGATAAATCCCTTCCCCGACGGCGGCGGAGAGCCCTTCCCAGTTTGACATCTCATACCGATAGGTCGCTGTGCCCACGTCGCGGAAGGCGCCGTAGCGGGTGTAGTCGATCACCTGCTCCGTGCCGGCATCCGCCAGCCGAAACGCCGGGGCGGCATGGCCCAGCCCTTCCCGCACCACCTCGGGAAGCCCCGACTCCCACGGCGACGCCTGATGCGGCTTGGCCAACTGGCGCCGTACCGCCACGAGGGCCTCGGCACCCACCTGGCGCCCCGAGGAGAGATCGTCACGAGCCGTGGCGGCGGAGAGCATCACCAAACCAGGTTCCTGGATCAGGTAATCGCCGTGAATGCGGCCGTTGGCGTCGGTTGCGCCGGACTGGGCCAGCTCCAAGTGGGATTGCGGCTCCACGATCGACCATCGCACCGGCCGCTTCGCCAGCGGAGTCCCGGCCGCGTCGGCCACCGCCACCGTCCAGCGGATCGATTCCGGCCGCGCGCCCACGTCATAGACCGTCCGGTCCGTCGTCAGGGACATCTGCACCGCTTCGCGCGCTGCACCGAGGCTGATCGTCCGCTGCTGCCGCAGGAGCAGGCGGCGATCACGGTCGTACGCCTCCAGGGTGAGCGGTTTAGCCGTGACGGAGTTGCCGCGCGGGGCCTTGGCCGGAATCGCCACCTTCCACCAGTGGCGGTTGAGCTTGGTGGCCTGGTGCCACTTGTCTCTGCCGAGGCGCACGCGCAGCTGCGCGACGGCTTCAGTGGCATAGACGGTCACCGGCACGCGGTCCGGGTAGGCTTCCCCCGCGATAGGACTGAGCAGCACCGCGTGATTGTAGGCGCTCAGCGCCTGCAGCGCCGGGCGGGCGGTGCCATCCATGTCAGCCGGCGAGGCGTATTCGTTCAACCCGAACCACTCCTCCGGATCGGCCGGGTCGTGCGCCTGCGCATCCGTCGGCCCGTCGCCGGGTTTCCACCATTCATCGTTCCATTCGAACACGATCCCGCCTTGCGCGCCGCCCTGAAACAGGTCATCCCACAGCTGCACGAGCCGCTGCCGCTGCGCCTGCACGCTGAGGCCCCCGTAGAGGGGTTTGTCGCCCGCCCGCGGGGAGACGGAGAGCCCCACTTCGGTGATCACCAACGGCTTGCCGCGCGCGACGGTCCGCTTGAGATGCTCGACGTAGCCGCGAAACCCGAAGGTGTGGGCGACGCTGGGCGGCTCGTAGGGATACAGGTTAAAGGCCGCCACGTCCCACATCGAGGTGTTCAGAAACGCGAGGGCGGGCCAATTGGCGTAGGAGACCAGCCGGGCGGCATCGCCGCTCTTGGCGGCCTCGGCGGCCCGCACAAAGAGCGCTTCGACTTCCCCCGTGCCGGTCTGCACCACCGACTCGGGAAATAGCTCATTGCCGACGAGGATGGCGAGGACGTTGTCGTGCCCTTTGGCGCGCTCGACCTCCTTGCGAACCATCTGGAGCATCGCCTCTTGAAAGGCGGGAGAGCCGTAGTCGCTGCGCCGCTCGACCCACAGCCCCTGCAGCACCATCAAACCGTGGCGGCGCGCCAGGGCCAGGGCCGCGCCGGAGAGAGGCGCCCACGTCCGGATCGTGTTGAAGCCGGCGGCGGCGATGCGCTGAAAATCCCGCTCCATCACGGCCAATTCCGGCTGGTGCGTCCAGGGCGCTTGGCCCGGACGGTACGGCGAGTAGCCCACGCCCTTCACGAGAAACGCTTCCCCGTCGACATACACCCACTCGCCCCGCACCGCGATGCGGCGAGAAGGCTCCACGGGGGGCGGCTGCGCCTGCGCCGCGCCGGCCCAAAAGCCCAGCACGGAACAGACGCACGCGATCGTGCTCTGAAGGAAGCGCTGCCTCATCTGCGGATAAAAATGCGCTGGCGGGATTGGCCCAGCCAGCGCATCACGTAACGATCAGGAGCGAATTACCGGCTCGCGGCGGAGGCCCCGGCGCCGCCACGCATCATGTCGTCGATCTTGTGGATGTTGCCACGGGCGGCCTTGGCCACCTGCCAGAACCACCCCTTCGGATCCCAGCACTGGGCGAAGCTGAAGTCGTTGACCACCCGCTCGTAGGCCGCCTTGGCTTCCGGCAGCCGCTTTTGCGCCAGCAGCGACTGGCCGAGGATGAAGTAACAGGTCGCCACGTCGTTGAGCGCCCAATAGTTGAAGACGTTGTCTTTCGGGGCGAACTCGGTCAGCGAGGCCTGCTGCTGCTTGGCATCGGCCTCATAGAGCTCCAGGCACTTCTTGGTGTAGAGCTCCACCCCTTTGTGGTCGTTCGCGTCCAGCGCCTTCCACGCCTTGACGGTCAGCGTCTCGGAGGTGTAGTCGCCGAAGTCGTAGGAGGTGCCGATCGTGGTGAGCTTGTCGCTGGCCCCCTCGGCC
>JACQRD010000054.1 GCA_016206675.1 Candidatus Omnitrophota bacterium | reverse complement strand
TCCCCTCCAGATAACAGTTGCCCTCCGCTCCCTCCAGGCCGAAAATAAGATCCGTCCCCGCGTTTTCTTTCGTCGTAGAATAGGCTGTCGAGAGCAAACCGTGCGGCCACCACAAGGAGGGACGGATGAGCGACGGACAGGAGGCGGTTCAAGGGGAGACCAAGGAGCAGAAATTCCAGCGGCTGGCGACCAAGCGGACCCAGGCGGCGCTGCAGAAAATCCGGCTGCTCAGCAACCTCGCCGGTTCCAGCTACGCCTACACGCCGGAGCAGGCGGCGAAGATCATCGGCTCACTGCGCGCCGCCGTGGACGCCGTGGAGGCCAGGCTCAACCGGGTCAGGGGCAGCCAGCGCGCGGACACGTCGTTCTCGCTGTAATCCGTTTTGTGTTCTGGATGAGCTGATGGACGCGGCGGCCTTCCAGCCGGCGTGGTGGTGCCCCGGAGCGCACCTGCAGACGATTTGGGCCGGGGCGTTGCGGCCGGCACCATGCGCGCCGGTAGCCCGCACGCGGTGGGAGCTGCCGGATGGCGACTTTCTTGACGTCGATGAGCTGGCCGCCGATCAGTCGGTCCCCCACCTGATTATCCTGCACGGTCTTGAGAGTTCTTCCCGCGCTGCTGCCGTGCGCGGCCTGCTCTCCCAGGCCCGTCAGCGCGGCTGGGGTGGGGTGGCGGTCAATTTCCGGGGATGTAGCGGGCAGCCCAATCGCCTGCGCCGGTCGTATCATGGCGGCGATACCGCAGACCTCGCCTGGGTGATCCATCGGGTGCAGGCCGCGCATCCCGCAAGCGCTCTGGTCTGCGTGGGGATTTCGCTGGGCGGCAACGTCCTGCTGAAATACCTGGGCGAGCAGGGCGACGCACTCCCTCCAGCTATCCGGGCTGCCGCGGCGATCTCCGCCCCGTTTAATCTGGCCGCCAGCGTTCAAGCCCTGGGGCAGGGGTTCAGCCGGGTGTATCAGCAGCGGCTGGTGGCCACGCTGAAGCAAAAGACCTTCGAGAAGCTCACCCGCCATCCCGACCTGGTCGACGGCCGCACCCTGCGGGCCGTCAGAACGCTTGGGGAGTTTGACGACCTGGTGACCGCCCCCACGCATGGATTCAAGGACGCCGCCGCCTACTGGGCGGCGTCGAGCTGCGCGCAGTTTCTGCCGCGCATCCGCCGGCCCACGCTGCTGATCAACGCGGAGGATGACCCGTTTCTGCCATCCGACGCCCTCCCGAGGCAGGCGGTGGCCGAGAATCCGTGGCTGACGGCGGCCTTCAGCCCCCGCGGCGGCCATATCGGATTTCTGACAGGGCGCTGGCCGGGTCTGCCCATGGCGTGGGCTGAACATCAGACCGCGGCATTTCTTGCGGCGCATCTATGATTACCGTCGTTCTGGATGGATATAACGTCATCCATGCGATTCCGGCGCTGGCGCGGGAGTTGGACCGCAGCTTGCAGGCCGCACGAGAAGCACTCGTGCGGCTCTGCCGGGAGTACCGGGCGAGGCGGGGCGACGTGGGGCGGCTGTATGTGGTCTTTGACGGCGCTGACGCCGAGGGCGGCGGGCCCCGGGAGGATCAGCACGGGGTGACGGTGCTCTTTACGCGCCACGGCGAGGAAGCGGATGAGCGCATCGTGCGCCTCATCCGCGAGGGGGGCCGCAGCCGGTTCGTGGTGGTGTCGAACGACGCGCAGATTGCCAACAACGCCCGCGCGCATGGCGCGCGCACCATGTCGGGACAGGAGTTTTACGGGCAGATGAAGCCCGCGCGCATCCCCAGGACAAGACGGCTTGCCGCTGCTGAGAAATCCCCGCTGCCCGCCCGTGAGGCCGAACGTGTCACCGAGGAGTACCGCAAACATTTGGAGCGGAAGTATCCCACCTAGTGCTATCCCAGTGGCGCTGGCCGCGCTGGCGTGCGCCGCGCTGCTGCCCGCCGGGTGGCCGGTTGCGGCTGATGAAGTCCGCCTGAAAAACGGCAACGTCATCGCGGGCACGGTTATCTCGCAGAATGACCGGCAGGTCGTCATCGAGATTCCGGGCACCGGTGCGCTGACGGTGGATCGGGCGGAGGTGACGGCCATTACCCTCTCCGCGGCCGCCCCCGAGGCGGCGCCTGAGCCTGCCCCGGAGGTCGCCTCGCCGCCGACGGACGCGGCGCAGCCCGCGCTGTCGCCCGCCGCGCAAGTTGAGCAGCATCTGCGCAAGGCACTGGAAGCGATCGCCCAGCGCAACTACGGCGAGGCGCTCGACTACGCGCGAAAGGCCGTGGCGGCGGATCCGAAAAACCCCATGGGCCACTCCGGCCTGGGCAACATCTACGCCGCGCTGCATGAATACGATAAGGCCATCGCCGCGTTGGAGACCGCGCTGCGCCTGAATCCCGATGATGCGGGTGCGCTGTTCGGCCTGGGGGCCTGCTACATGGATCTGCAGCAGCATGAGAAGGCCATTCCCTACCTGGAGCGGGTGGTCAAACTCCAGCCAGGGGAAGTAAAGCTCACGGAGGCGCTGGCCGTCGCCTACGTGCGCCGCGGCATCATCGCCGGCCGGCAGGGGGGGCAGCAGGCCAAAGCGAAGACGTCCCTTGAGGCCGCCGTCGCCCTGTTTCGCAAAACCGGCAACGCCGCCCGGGTGGCGGAGCTCACCGAGCTGCTCAAGCAGATCCCCCAATAGCCGGGCGATTTTGTTATCATCGTGGGCATGGCGGCTAAGCCGATCGTGCCCCCCGCGCAAGTGTTCGCCTGTGCGCTCATAGCGGCTCTGGCCGTCGGCGGCTGTGCCACCGCGCCGCCCGCCGTCACGCTGCCACCGCGCTCGTCACCCACCGTTGCGCCTGGGGTGTCAACCCACCGCGTGCTGCCGGGAGAAACGGCATGGTCCCTCAGCAGGCGCTACGGGGTGTCCGTCAGCCACCTCTTGCGCGCCAACCGCCTGGCTGACCCGCGGCAGCTGCCGGCCGGCACCGTGCTGGTGATCCCGCGCCCGACGGCCGCCCCGGTGCGCGCGCCGCTCTATCCCAACCCGCAGTGGACGCACATCGTCATCCACCACAGCGCGACGCGGGTCGATAATGCGGCGCGGATCAACCGCGCGCACCGCCAGCGCGGCTTCACCAACGGCCTCGGGTACCACTTCGTCATCGACAACGGCAGCGCGGGCCGCCGCGACGGCCAGCTGGAAATCGGCCATCGCTGGCGGCGGCAGATGGACGGCGCGCACTGCAACGCCGGCGGCATGAACCATCACGGCATCGGCATCTGCCTCATCGGCAACTTCACCAACCGCCAGCCTTCCGAGGCGCAACTGGCGACGCTGGCGGGGCTGGTCAATACGCTGCGCGCCTACTACCGCATCCCGCTGTCGCGGATCGTCCGCCATCAGGACGTGCCAGGCAAGGAAACCGCCTGCCCAGGCGATCGCTTTCCGTGGGCCGCCTTCCGCGCCAGGCTGACCGCGCCCGAGTAGGCCTGTAGCGCAACTTTTCCTTCACCCGGGCAAGGGGCGGTGCTACCATGCCAGCAGTGCAGCGGATTGACGCGGAGGTGAGCGATGGGCAAGATGCTGGCCTGTAAGGATGTGGGGGTCAATTGCGACTTCGTCATCCACGGCAAGGACGAGGCGGATGTGCTGCAGCAGGCGGCCGCGCATGCGAAGGGCTGCCATCAGAACGTGCAGATGACGCCCGAGGTGCAGGCGAAGATCCGCTCGGTCATCAAGGAAGAAGGCGGCTCCTCCTGCTGCGGCGGGAGCTCCTGCCACTAGCCTGATTCGTTCACGCGGGCGTTCCAACAGCCCCTCTCTGCCGTGTGGCGGGGAGGGGCTGCATGTTCGTGGTGCCTTCCGAGCTCACGCGCTACAATGGAACCATGACGACGGAAGTCCTGCCGTATCGACGGAGTTGGCGCATCGCGTGCGCGTTCAGGCTGTCACTGGGCGGTACGACCCTCCTGCTGGCGGCAGTTGCGGCCTATCTGCTGTTGACCGCGCAGGCCGCCGGGGGGCTGACCCAGTTGGTGTTAGCCCAGACGGTGGGGTTGCGCCGCATCACCATTGGACGCGTGGACGGCAATATCCTGAGCGGTTTTACGGCCATCGACATCCGCATCCCGGCTCCGTTGGCGCGATACCCTGACAGCCGCCTGGAGATCGCCGAGGCGCGCATGGCAGCCCTGCTCGCCTGGCGGGCGCAGGGGCCGGCTTTTTCCGGGCGCACTCTGCGGTTGACCGGCAGCCCGCTGGCCGAAGAGATTACCGCCGCCGCCGCGCAGGGCAGCGTGCTGGGCGGGATCACCTTTCAGGAGGTGCGCTTCCTTCATGCGCGTCGATTGCCGCCGGGCAACATGATCGATGTGCAGCAGCTTGACAGCGACTGGCCGGTGGGGTGGCAGCAGTTGCGCAGCGTCTATAACGGCCGACTCCGCCTGGCTCAAGCGGATCCGGTGGTGTTTTTCGGCCAGCGGCATCAGGGACGGGTTGAGGCGCGCGTGTTTGCCAAAGCGCTGGACATCCAGCCCTTCGTTTGGAACATCGGCGCACCGGGCGGGTTTCTGGCCCCGGTGCAGGGAGCACTCAATAACCTGGATCTGACCATCAGCGAAGAGGACAACGACTGGACCTTCAACGGGACGTTTCAGTCGGAGCGGCTCGCCCGTAGCAGCGCGGTGCTGGCGAATACCGCCGGCATCGTGCGCCTTCGAGCCCAGCCGGCTCGACGGTCCCTGGAGGGAGAGCTCCTCGGCTGGGGCGGGACGCTCACCGCCAAACAGATCACTATCCTCGCGCAGCCCAGCGCGGTGCGGTTTACCGGCGATCCGTTCGCGCCGCAGCTGGAGCTGAAGGGCCGCTCCACCGTCGGGACGACGACCATTTCTTTGGCGCTGACCGGGACGGCGCGTACCCCGAAGCTGACGCTGACATCGGAACCACCCCTGGCGCAGGACACGCTGCTGGCGATGCTGGTGACCGGCAAGAGCTGGTATGGGGCGAGGGCGGCGCTGGAAGGAGGCGCACTCTCCTCCGAGCTGGCGACGGACTTTATCGATTACGCCTTCTTCGGAGGGGTGGGCAACCGGATGGCCCGGGCCTTCGGGATCACCGATTTTGCGATTACGCAGGATCCGGAGCGTAATTTGGTGGGCGCGCAAACGACCTTTGCCGACCGCATGACGCTCGATGTGCAGGTCGACCCGACCCAGCGCAACACAAGCCGCGACGCCACGCAGCCTTCCGCCCCGCGGGAGGCCGCGCCGTCGATGCCCATGAAGCTAGGCGCCGAGTATCAGGTGACGGATCGCACTTCCATTCGGGTGGAGGGCGAGCGCACCCCGCTTGAGCCGAAGACGACGACAGAGGCCGCCTCGTCGGGGACGACGCCATCCCTGCCGGCCACCGACGATACGATCCTGCTGAAAGTCAAGCGGCGTTTCTAAGAGTGTAAGGCTGTCAGGGGCCGGCCGACGAATCAGCGGATCACAGGAGAGGAGTTCCGTTCATGCGGTGGAAACCGGCGCACGCCGTCGCAGGCCTCGCCGTCGTCGCAGCACTCGGTGGGGTGGCGTATCGGTTGCGGGCCAATGAGGAGGCATCGATGATCCAGCCTGAGAAGAAGAGCGTGAAGGACGGCGCGCAGGGCGCCCTGCCGGTGAACGATGCCGAACTGCGCAAGCGGCTCAGCCCCGAGCAGTACCGCATTGTGCGGCAGAACGGCACCGAGGCGCCCTTCGCCAACGCCTACTGGAACAACAAAGAGCCCGGCTTGTACGTCGATGTCGTCAGCGGGGAGCCGCTCTTCGCCTCGCTGGACAAATTCGACTCCGGCACCGGATGGCCGAGCTTCACCAAGCCAGTGAAGGCGGAGGCGGTTGTTGCGAAGACGGATGGCAGCCACGGCATGGCCCGCACCGAAGTGCGCTCAAAGGGAGCCGACTCGCATCTCGGCCACGTCTTCGATGACGGCCCCGGCCCCACCGGGCAGCGCTACTGCATCAACTCCGCCGCCCTGCGCTTTATCCCGCTGGCAGAGCTGGAAAAGGAAGGCTACGGCCAATACCGCGCGCTGTTTAACAAGGCACCTTAGAGATCCTCGCCGGTGTCGCGGATGATGGTCGGGGTGACCATCACGAGGAGATTGAACCTGGCCGGCACCTTCACGTTCACGTCCTTGCGGCCGCCGGCTAGGTTGACGGGGTTATTATGGTCGGAGGTGCGCCGTCATTGGTTATCGGTGGCCCTGAGCTTTGAGGGGCTGGGTTTGGTGGGTATTGGGTTTCTGTGGCGGGATCGCCTCTTCCGCGTGTGTGGGTTGGGGGTCTTCGGGGCGCTCATCCTAAAAATCCTCTTTGTGGACATGGCCGGCGCCGAAACGATTTACCGCATCCTCTCATTTATCGCGGCGGGATGCGTGCTGCTCGCGGCTTCCTATGCGTACGCGAAGTGGGAGGCAAAGTCGCAACAGCATCGCAGCGAAGACCGCGCGGACGCATGACCCCGTCGGTTCACGCGGTCACGACGCATGACGGGATCCGCGTCGCCTTTGACCAGTATGCTGGCGGCCGGTCGCATGTGGTAGTGGTTTGCCATGGGTTTTTTCAGAGCCGCACCACGAGGGTTTTCCGTCAGCTCACCGCGGCGCTTGCCGAGCAACACGACGTCATCAGCCTGGATTTTCGCGGCCATGGCGGCTCGAGCGGCTGGTTTACCTTCTCCGCCCGTGAAGGCGCCGAGCTGGATGCGGTGCTGGCATGGGGAGGGCAACGTTATGCCTCATGTACCGTTATGGGTTTTTCGCTGGGTGGAGCCGTGGCAATCAACACCGTGGGGCGGCACCGCGATGTGGTGAAAGGGCTCATCGCGGTCAGCGCCCCGGCGGCCTTTGAAGATATCGAGTTTCAATTCTGGACGCTGGCGGCCATCCGGACGGGCCTGGAGAGCTTGGGACCTGGCATGGGCTGCCGGCCGGGCAACCCGCTTCTTCCAAAGCAGCGTCCTGTCGAGTCGATTGCGACGCTTGGGGGTCTACCGGTTCTGATCATTCACGGCGCCGCGGATACCATTGTCGGTGTAGAACATGGACGCCGGCTCTTCGCCGCCGCCCATGAGCCAAAGCGCTTGCACGTCGTTCAAGCCGGTGGCCACGCCGAAATCTTATTCCGCGACGATCCAGAAGGATTCCTGGGTCTGGTTCGCCACTGGGAGCAAGAGGTTTTTCCTGTCGGCGGCTAGAAGCGGTCGAGGGAGAAGTCGCGCTGCAGGTTGCCGCGCGCATCGACGCGGCGAAAGGTCACAGCCGGCGCGCCGGGCGGGAGCTCGCCCTCGCTGAAGGCGAGCGTGTCGGTTGCTTTGGACCAGCGCAGCTCGGCCACGGCGGTTTCACCCTGGCGACTAAGCGAGAAGCGCAGCGGCGGCGGAGCGCCTGGCGCCGGGGCGAGCACCGTCATGAGCGTCGCCGGCAGCGTGACCCTCCGCGTCACAACGACGACCGGCGCTTCGGTTTTCTCTCCGTAGGCGGTGGCCACCCAGCCTTGAATCGGCTCCGTTGAGCCGCTGATCACTGACGTTTCCGGCGCGCCGTCCGTCAGCAGCTGCAGCGAGGCGCCGTTGGGAAATCGCGCGCGCACCACGCCATCCTCCACGCGCACCTTCGCTTCAGGCCGCAGATGCCACAGCTGTACCACCTCATGCTCGCCTGAGCCCGCCACCGCGTCCTGCACCACCCAGTAGTCCGGCTTCACAAAGAGCATGCGGCGCGTGTGCGTGATGGACATCTCCGCCGTCTTCGCGCCCCGACCCGCCGGCCCCATTGGCGAGTAGCCTTCGTCATAGGTGCCGGCCGCGTAGTCATACGCGTCCGTGCTGCTCCAGCGCGCCTGCGGCAGCGTGCCAACCGCATGAGCGGGTGCTGCCAGCTTGTAGCGGGCCAGGCGGTAGCGGTTCTGTCCGAGGCCGTCGACCAGCAGGATGTTGTGCGCCCGGCTGCTGACGAAGTAGGCGCGGTAGGCCGGATCGCCGGTGTAGGCGTACGCGCCGCTGTCAATGAGCATGTCGGTGCCGAAGGCGCTCAGCTCGAAGCCGAGTTTGTCCTCATGGCCATGAAAGCCGCCGTAGCCGCCCGCATCGAAGATCAGGTAGCGCGCCTTCGACGTCCAGTCGCTGCGCATGACGTAGTAGCCCGTGAGGGGGAAGGCCGCCGAGGTGCGAGCCGGGGGGCTGCCCTGCGCCCCGTCAGTGGCGGCAAAGCGCAGATCGTCCCGGTCGGCAAACGCAAGCAGGTGCTGCAACAGGGACCGGGTCGATTCATCATTGGTGTCGTTGATGAGCGGCACGCGGCCATCCGGCTTGCGCGTCAGCAGCAGGAAGTCGATCATCGAGTTGAGGTGCGAGAGATACGCCGGCGCGCGCTGCAGGAGTGCTGCCCCGTCAAGCCGCAGGGGGAAGATGAAGTGCTCCAGGCAGAGCAGGTGATAGCTGAACGTCAGCTCCGCATGGCCGCCGTCAGCATAGATTTGCTCCTCCAGCTGCGCGGCGAATCGATCCAAGGCGACCGACCGCCATGTGGCGGCGCGGGCGAATTCCGGAAAGGCGGTGGCCGCCGTCAGCAGTCCGCTGCTTTCCACCAGCAAGTGATTGAAGTGGGTGCGGAAGGAGGTGAGGTATTGCGCGTGGTCGTGCAGGCTGCGCAGCAGATCCCACGGTACCTGCTCCGGGATGCCGGGCGTGGCCAATGCGAGCTGAAAGCTTTCGATCCACGTATCCCGCAGCCGCCGGCCGGCGCCGATGAGCACCCACGCCGGATGCGCTTCATTCTTCCAACGAGGCAGCGGATTGTCCTGCAGCCAGTCGGCCAGTTGCCAGGTGAACTCCTCTGCGTAGCGAGCCTGGCCGGTCTGCTGGGCAGCGCGCAGCAGGTCGGGCCACCAGGCGAGGCGATTCAGGAAGCGGGTCCACTCACGGTTCTCTTTGAACCCATGGCTCCAGTCGATGTTTTCGTCCAACGTCCGGGTGATGCCTCGCGTGGTGAACCGGTGCGCCAGCGCCGCATCGGCGCTTTCGAGCGTCTCATCCCACGCAGCCTGAGGCTGGACTGGCAGGGCGCCGGAGAACTTCTTGCGGTAGTACGCCAGCAGTTGTTGCCGGGCATCGGCGATACGGCCCTGTACCAGCGCCTCGCGCACCGGCTTCAGTCCAGCGCCTGAGAGATCGAACAGGTGGAGAAACGCTTCGTCCGAAAGCGTGAGGGCGGAATGCAGCCGGTCCACCGGCGCACGAAGGCGCAGGCTGAGCCAGCCGCCCGCTGCGATGGCGGCTGCGAGCACGACAACCGAAGCGGCCAGCAGCCAGCGGTCGAGCCACCGCGCCGCTGGCAAGTGCAGCAGGAAAAACGCGATCATCGCGGCCGCCGGCCCAGACCAGAGCGCCGCCTGGCCGATGGCGCGCCACGCGATGTACGGGCCGATGATCGCCAGGTGCTGGCGGCCGTACTCGCCTGCCTGCCATAGCGCCCACGCTTCGCGTGCGACCATCCCCGCCGCCGCCAGCAGCCCGACGGCCAGTGGGATCAGCACAATGCGTGCGTCACCGAGCCATTGATCGTTGTGCTGGACACGACTCTGTGTCCGGCGGGTGGCGCGAGGGCGCTGTTTGACGCTAGGTGACATGAACGATGCATGTTATCCTACGCTCGGAACAAGCGCGGCGGGAGGATTATTTGCGGGAGGGATGATGAGCAACGTCAGCGGCACGCAGGCGGCACTCGGGTTATTGTGGTTGCGGATCCTGATGGGGGCGGGCATCGCCTATCATGGCTACGGCAAGATCTTTGGCGGCTACCTGGAGAAATTCGCCGAAGGGATCGCCGAGATGGGATTTCCGCTGCCGATGGTTTTTGCGTGGGCGGCGGCCCTGTCGGAATTTCTCGGCGGCCTCTGCGTGGCACTCGGCTTCCAGACCCGGATCGCGGCCGCCTTCGTGTTTGCCACCATGACGGTGGCGGCGTTCATCCGCCATGCCGCCGATCCCCTCAACGTGAAGGAGCTCGCCTTGGCGTACTGGACGATCGCCGGCGCGCTGATCCTTACCGGCGG
>JACQRD010000005.1 GCA_016206675.1 Candidatus Omnitrophota bacterium | reverse complement strand
GTGCCGCCGGCACCCCGGCTCGCTCAGATGCGATTCTCCCTCGCTTTGCTCGGGCACGCCCAGCGGCGGCGGACCCGGCCGTGAACTCGGCGCCGCTTCACCGGCGCCTCGGACAGCACGGCCGGGGAGTGAAAACAGTCCGCCTCCGCCGGGCTGAACCGCATATTCGCTCGCCGGGGGTGGCCTGCGGCACTACAAGTGTGCAGGGCATATCCAGCGCGCCGCCGGCTCTGCAGGGCAACGGCGCGGAGGGTGACGCGGCGGGTCGTTCGCCTACGGCTCACGACACTCCCTTCGCCGACCCCCGCACGTTTGGCTTCGCCAAACGAAGCCGCGGGGGTGCCCGGCTCGGTCGCAGGCCCCCCGCGCCGGTCCACTTACGCCAGCGTCCGGTGGCGCAAGTATCACTCATCTACTGGACGAGTACACGCCGTGGCCATCGAGCAGTTGACAGCCAGCCACCCCTAGCTTATAATCCTCCGTCTATATGCCGACGACGTACCCGGACGTGAAAACTATCGACCGGCGCTGGCTGATCATCGATGCTAAGGACCAGATCCTGGGGCGGCTGGCCGCCCGCGTAGCCATGGTGCTGCGCGGCAAGCACAAGCCGATCTACACCCCGTTTCTGGACACAGGCGACTTCGTCGTCGTCATCAACGCCGCCAAGGTCGCGGTGACCGGGCAGAAGCTTAAGCAGAAGATTTACCAGCGCTACTCAGGCTACCCGGGCGGGCGCAAAGTGCGCACGCTGGCGGATGTGCTGCGCACCAAGCCGGAGCTGGCCATCCACCAGGCGGTGAAGGGCATGATGCCGGACGGGCCGCTGGCGCGCCGGCAGCTGAGCAAACTGAAGGTGTATCCTGGGCCTGAGCATCCGCACACGGCCCAACAACCGGCGACACTGACGATTGCGCCGTCCCTCGACGTTGTTCGGGACGGCGCCCTGAGCGGCAGTCGAAGGACACCGTCGACGAACTAAGGATTCCCATGGCAGAGACCGCCACGACCACGCCGATCAGCACCGGGCGACGCAAGGAAGCCGTCGCGCGCGTGCGCCTCAGGCCGGGCACCGGAGCGATTACGGTCAACCACCGGACGGTGGAGCACTACTTCCCGCGCGAAGCGCTGCGGCTGTCGATCAAGGCGCCGCTGCTGCTGGCACAGCAGTTGGGCAAGTACGACGTGATCGCCAATGTGGACGGCGGAGGGATGACCGGCCAGGCGGGGGCGATCAAGCTGGGCATCGCCCGCGCGCTCGTGCAGCTGGATGCCGCCCACCAACCGGCGCTGCGCAAGGCCGGGCTGTTGACCCGCGATCCGCGCATGAAGGAGCGCAAGAAGTACGGCCAGAAGGGGGCGCGCAAGCGCTTCCAGTGGACGAAGCGGTGATCACAGATGCCACAGAAACTCAACCGAAACACAGAAGCAGGCGAAGACACCTCTGTGGTTCTGTGGCGTCAAGGGTGCTCTTGTGGCCATTCTGTGTTTCTGTGCTAAGATGATGGTTCGACCTCACAGATGTCAACGATACGAGTCGCAGTCGCCGGGGCAACCGGGTATGCCGGCGAAGAGCTTATCCGGTTGCTCCTCGTACATCCGCATGTTCAGCTTACCCATCTGGCCGCCTCGGCCAAATGGGAACGGCCCGTTGCCGTCTCGACCGTCTTTCCGCGCTTTGCCCGCCAGTGTGATCTCCCGTTAGAGTCGCTGGACCCCCAGCGGCTGGCCGCCTCCTGCGACGCCGCCTTTCTCGCGCTGCCCCACGGCGTGGCCATGACGCTGGTCCCGGCGCTGCTCAAGGCCGGCAAGCAGGTCATCGACCTCTCCGGGGACTTCCGCCTGAAAGACGCCGCCCTGTTTACCCAATGGTACGGCAAGCCCCACACGCATCCTGAGCTGTTGGGGGAAGCCGTCTACGGCATCACGGAGCTCTCCGCCCAGGCCATCGCCAAGGCCCGTTTGGTCGCCAACCCCGGCTGTTACGCCACCTCGGTGATCCTCGCCTGCGCCCCGCTGCTAAAGGCCGGATTGGTGGAGCCAGACTGGATCGTCATCGACGCCAAATCAGGCTTAACTGGTGCTGGCCGCAAGAGCGAGACCCAGCTGCTCTTCGCCGAGATGCACGAGAATCTCTGGGCCTACAAGGTCAACCATCACCAGCACGTGCCGGAGATCGAGCAGGCCCTGGCTCCCTTCGCCGGCGGAGCGCCGCTGGGCCTGTGCTTTGTGCCGCACGTCGTGCCGCTGAACCGGGGTATCCTCTCTTCGATCTATTTGCGGCTGGTCAAGCCCGCCACGTGGGAGCAGGTGGACGCGCTCTACCGCGACTTCTACCGGCACGCGCCCTTTGTGCGCCTGCGGCCAAAGGATCAGTGGCCGCAGCTGCGCGACGTCGAAGGCACCAACTACTGTGACCTCGCCTTCGCCGTGGATGCGGCACAGCGCGGCCTGATCCTCTCCTCGGCCATCGACAACCTCCTCAAAGGGGCGGCGGGGCAGGCGGTGCAAAACCTGAATCTGATGCGCGGCTGGCCTGAAACTGCTGGACTCCTCTAACGAAACGAGATCATGTCAGCAGATTGGTGTGCTCAAGGCTCAAGGCTCAAGGCTCAAGGTGACATGTTTGCCTTCAGCCTTCAACCTTCAGCCTTCAGCGGTTTTGGCGCGTGATGCGGTGGATCAAAGGCGGGGTCACCGCCGCCGCAGGATTTGCCGCCTCGGGCATCAACGCCGGCATCAAAACCAGCCGCAAGCCCGACCTCTCGCTGGTCGCCGCCCGGCAGCCGTGCAGCGCAGCGGCGGTCTTCACGGTCAACCGGGTGCAGGCCGCGCCGGTGCGCATCAGCAAGGCCCGTCTGCAGGCCGGCGCGGCGCGCGCCGTGCTCATCAATAGCGGCTGTGCTAACTGCCTCACGGGGCCGGCCGGGTTGAAAGATGCGCTGGCGATCAGCCGGTCGGTGGCTTCAGCGCTGAAGATACCCGAGCGGCAGCTGCTGCTCGCTTCAACGGGGATCATCGGGCGGCGGCTGCCGGTCGCGAAGGTTGTACGGGCCGTACCGCGGCTGGTGGCGCGCCTGCACCGTCAGCACCATGAAGTGGCGGCTCAAGCGATCCTGACGACGGATCTGCACGTCAAGGAAGCGGCGGTTGAGCAGGTGGTCGGCGGCCGGCGCGTGCGCGTCGGCGGCATGGCCAAGGGCGCGGGGATGATCGCGCCCTCGATGGCCACGATGCTGGCCGTGATCACGACGGATGCCGCGCTGCCGGCCTCGCTGCTGCGCCGGCTGCTGCGGCAAGCGTGCGACGTCTCGTTTAACCGGATCAGTGTGGACGGCGACATGAGCACGAACGACACCGTCTTCGCATTGGCCAGCGGCCACTCAGGTGTTGACGTGCGGGTCGGGCGCCGCGCGGAGGCGCTTGTCACGATGCTGCAGGTGGTGTGCGGGCGGTTGGCCCGCCTGATCGTGCAGGATGGCGAAGGGGCGTCGAAGCTGATGGAGGTGTGGGTGAGGGGTGCTGGCACCGAGCGCGAGGCGCTCTGCTGCGCGCGACAGGTGGCCTCTTCGCCGCTGGTCAAGACGATGCTCGCCGGCAGCGCCCCGAACGTCGGGCGCCTGGCGGCGGCAGCCGGCGCCTCAGGGGCGCGGTTTGATCCGGCGCGGCTTGAGATCCATGTCAGCGGGGTGCGGGTCGTCGCGCGCGGAACAGCGCTGCCGCTGAGTGCTGCGGTAACCCGGCGGCTGCTCGATCGTCCGGAGGTGCCGGTGGTCATCAATCTGCACGCCGGTCGCGCCGAGGCGCGGATGACCACGTGCGATTTGACGGCGGAATACGTCCACATCAACGCCGGGTATGCCACATGACGAAGACCGGTGACGTTATTCGTCAATCGGTTACGTGGCCCGTTTCGTCCGACGGTGACGTGGTTCGGCTGTTGACGAATGACGTCACCGAACCACGACACGGGCTACGTCACCGACCAACGTGACCGATAGACGGTGAGATGGAAGAGTCCATACGAAAAGCCGATATCCTGATCGAGGCGATCCCGTACATCCAGGCCTTCCGGGGGAAGGTGATCGTGGCGAAATACGGGGGGAGTGCCATCGACAACCCGGCGGCGATGCGCGGCATCTTGCAGGATCTGATTTTCTTAAGCGAGGTCGGCATCCGCTCGGTGCTGGTGCACGGCGGCGGACCGGAGATCAACCGGCTGCTAGCCGGCGCCGGCAAGAAAAGCGCTTTCGTGGACGGGCTGCGGGTAACGGATGCGGAGACGATCCGCATCGTCAACCGCGCGCTGGAAGAGATCAACGGTCGGCTGGTGAAGCAGGTCGAGGCGCTGGGCGGCACGGCGATGGGCATGACGCCGAAGCAGAAGGTGGTCTCCGCCGAGCCGCATCCGCGCGCCGCCGAGCTGGGCTTCGTCGGGTCGGTGGCGTGGGTGAACAATCATCTCATCCGCCGGGTCTTCAGCCGCCATGCCATCCCGGTCATTTCGCCGGTGGGCGTGGGGCAGGGCAAGCTATACAACATCAACGCGGATGACGTCGCCGGCGAAGTCGCCGCCTCCCTAAAGGCGGAGAAGCTCGTGCTGCTGACCAACGTGCGCGGGATTCTGCGGCAGGGCAGCGAGGAGAGCTCGCTCATCTCGACGCTGACGGTGAAGGAGGCCAAAACACTGGTCGACCGGAAGATCATCCAGGAAGGGATGATCCCCAAGGTGCAGGCATGCGTCACCGCCTTGAAGCGCGGCGTGAAGAAGACGCACGTCATCGATGCCGCCATCTCGCACGCGATGCTGCTCGAGATTTTCACCAAGCAGGGCATCGGGACCGAGATCATCAAATGATCCCACCACCTGTGCCGGCCTGCTCTTGCAGGCCACGAAACCACAGGAATCAGGTATCGACGCTTGGAGTGGCTTCGTGACGGCATCGCGGTGGTGCGGATCAAGAGTGTGCCGTCAGGCACAGGTGGTGGGATGAAGGCGACCCAGCAGGTCATCGACCAGTACGAGCGCTACGTCATGAACACGTACGTGCGCCAGCCCCTGGTGATCACCAAGGGCAAGGGCAGCCGGGTCTGGGACGTGGAGGGCCAGGAGTATCTGGACCTCTTTCCCGGCTG
>JACQRD010000062.1 GCA_016206675.1 Candidatus Omnitrophota bacterium | reverse complement strand
TCGAGCGCCTCCTCAAGCTGCACGCCGGCGACTTGGAAGCCCAGCAGAGCCTGCGCAATTTGGATGCTCTTGGAACGATCAAAAAAGGCTTCTCCGCCTAAGACCGTGAATGCGTAACTGTGTCAATGGGTGGATGAGTAACAGCCGTTACCCATTCACGCATTGACCCAGCTACTCATTTACTGTTCTTAGAGCGGATCCACGTCGACCGTCACCGGCAGCCCTGCGAACTTCCGTCCAGGCTGAAGCGTAGCCCGCAGCAGCTCCACCATCGGCTCAACGCGCCGGCCCTTCAACAGCAGGCACATGCGGTAGCTGCCCCGCAGCCGTGCGATGCGGTGCGGGGCCGGCCCCACCACCGACAGGCGCCGGCGGCCGGCGGCGCGGGAGAGCGCTTGTGCCAGCCGCTCGGCGATGTGCTCAACGCGCGGCCGCGATGTCGCATGCACCGTCAGCTCGACGAGGCGCGCAAACGGCGGCAGCCGCAGCCGGCGGCGCATGGCCAGCTCCTCGCGATAGAACGCCGCGTAATCGTGCGTCTTCGCGGCCTGGATCGCGTAGTGGTCCGGGCAATACGTCTGCACGATGACCGTCCCTGGCTGCTCGCCGCGGCCTGCCCGCCCCGCCATCTGGGTCAACAGGTCGAAGGTGCGCTCCCCTGCCCGGAAGTCCGGCAGGTTCAGCGAGGTATCCGCCGAGACGATCCCCACCAGCGTGACCTGCGGAAAATCCAGCCCCTTGGCGATCATCTGCGTGCCGACCAGCAGCCCGGTCTGCCGCTGGCGGAACGCGTCATAGATGTCCTGATGGCCACCGCGCCGGCGGGTGGTGTCGCGGTCCATCCGCCCGATGGCGGCCGAGGGAAAGAGGCGGTGCAGCTCCGATTCGATGCGCTCGGTGCCGGCACCGCGCAGCTTCAAATACCCCTTGCGGCAGGAGGGGCACAGCTCCGCCAGCGGCTGCTGGAAGTTGCAGTAGTGACACACCAGCAATTGCCGGCTGGCATGATAGATCAGCGGCACCGCGCAGCGCGGGCAGCGCACCACGAAGCCGCAGCCCTGGCACTGGGCCGTGCGCGAAAACCCGCGGCGGTTGAGCAGCAGCATCGCCTGCTCTCCGCGCGCCACCGTCCGCTCCAGCAGCTGCTGCAGCCGGCTTGACAGCGGACCTCCCCGGCTGCGGCCGGCCCACTCGCCCCCGAGATCGACCAGCTCAACGGCGGGCAGCCGACGGCCGCCCATGCGCTGCGGCAGCTCCACCAGGCGCATCCGTCCGGTGGTTGCCGCATGGTAACTCTCCATCGAGGGGGTCGCACTGCCCAGGAAGACGGCGGCCCCGGCGATCTGTGCTCGCGCGCGTGCTGCCTCCCGCGCATGGTAGCGCGGCACATCCTCCTGTTTGTAGGTCGTCTCGTGCTCCTCATCAAGGATGATCAGGCCGAGCCGGGGCACGGGCGCAAAGATCGCCGACCGGGCGCCGACGACGACCGGACAGTGGCCGGCGGCCATGGCCTGCCATTGCTGCGCGCGCTGCCTGGCGGTTAAACCGCTGTGCCACACGGCCACGCGGCTGCCGAAGCGGCCGCGGAAGCGTTCGATGGTCTGGGGGGTCAGCGCAATCTCCGGGACGAGGCAGATGGCGCTTTGGCCGCGTGCCAGGAGGATCTCGATGGCCCGGAGGTAGAGCTCGGTCTTGCCTGAGCCGGTCACGCCGTGGAGGAGCACCGTCGTCGGGGGCTTGCCTTCCAGCGCCTCGGTGATGGCGGTCAACCCCCGCGTCTGATCGGCGGAGAGCTGGGGGGGTGTTGCAGTCTGCGGCGTCTCCGGCGACACATGGCTTTCCAGCGGACGCAAGCGCAGATCGGCCGGCACCATGGCGAAGAGCGCTTCGCCGAGGCTGCAATAATAAGTGGACGATAGCCATCGGGCCAGCGCCCAGCGCTCGCCGGCGATGACCGGCGCAGGATCGATCACCCGACGGAAGGCCTTCAGCTCCTTGACCGGGCTGCGGGCGGCGCGTGCGACGACGATGCCGACGCACTCCCGACGGCCGAAGGGGGCGGCCACCCGCATCCCCGGCTCAAGCGCGGCTCGCAACGCGGGCGGGATCAAGTAGTGGAAGCTACGCTCAATCGGGAGATTGAAGACCACCTCCGCAATTGGAGAACGAACATCGTTTGAGACTCGGGACTCGGGACTCGGGACTCGGGACAGGTCTCGGGTCTCGGGTCTCGGGTCTCGGGTCTGCCGCTTGCTCATTGTTGAAGTAGCGACTTGACTTTTTTCAAATCCTCCCACGCGAGCTTCTTCGCCGCAGGGTTGCGCAGCAGATACGCTGGATGGAACGTCGGCACCAGCGGAATCCCCTGGTACTCCCGCACCTCGCCGCGCACCCGCGTGATGGCCACGTACGGTCCCAGCAGCGCCTTCACCGCCACCGAGCCCAGCGCGCAGATCACCTTCGGCCGGACGATGCGCAGCTGCTCTTCAAGAAACGGCAGGCAAGCCTCCATCTCCTCCGGCAGCGGGGTGCGGTTGCCGGGTGGCCGGTCCTTGAGCACATTGCAGATGTAGACCTGCTCGCGCTTTAAGCCCATCGCTTCGATCATCTTCGTCAGCAGCTGCCCGGCTCGCCCGACGAACGGCACGCCCTGGAGATCTTCGTCGCGCCCCGGCGCCTCCCCCACGAAGACCAGCTCGGCGCGCGGGCTGCCGTCGCTGATGACGGCATGGGTGCGCGTTTGATACAGCGGGCAGCGGCGGCAGGCGGCTACGGCTTCCGCCAGAGAAGCGAGCTGCTCTTCTTTTGACGGCGGGCCGTTCGCCTGCGGCGTCCGGCACTCCCGTCGCCCACCCCGCCAACGAACTGTGGCGGGGTGCCCGGGCTCGGTCGCCGGCACCGCCGCTACACCGAGGGCGCGGAGGCTCTCCACGTGCTGCCGCAAGGCGCGGCTGAGGCGGCGCGTCTCACCGTTCATGCAGCAGCGGCTCAATCGCCTGCGAGACGATCTCCTCCGCCGCCCACGGGCGGCTGAGCGACTGCGCGGCGCGGTGCATCGCCTGCGCGTACGCGGCATCCTCGGCAAACCGGCGCACGGCCTGTGCTACCTCCGCCGGGCGATGGGCGATGACGGCCGCGCCATGCCGGGCGACGTACTCCGCGTTGAGGCGCTCCTGGCCGGGGATGACATGGTAGAGCACCAGCGGCTTGCCGCGCGCCAGCGATTCGCTGACGGTCAGGCCCCCCGCCTTGGAGACCACCACATCGCTGGCGGCCATCAGATCCGCCATATAGTCGATGAAGCCGAAGACGCGCAGCGGCATGGGGCTGGTCTGTGCGACGCGCTCCAGCCGTCGGCGGGCGGCCTGATCCTGCCCGCAGACCACCAGCAGCTGCAGCCGTCCCGGCAGCCCGGATTCCAGCTGCCGCAGGGCTTCGACGACGCGCTCAAACTGCCCGACGGTGGTCCCCCCGCTGGTCACCAGCACGGTCAACCGCTCCTCCTGCAGGCTGAAGCGCCGCTGCAGGGCGGCGCGATCGGCCGGCTGCGCAAACGCGCGGCCGACCGGAATGCCCACCACCCGGATGCGGGACATCGCGATGCCGCGCCGCTGCAGCTGGGCCGCGCTCTCCGGCACGCTGGCGACGATGATCTCCGGCTGCGAGGAGATCCAGAACCAGTGCGGATGGTAATCCGTCACCACCACGACCAGCCGGCTGCGCAGCCATCCGGCGGCCTTGCCCGCGCTGCAGATATCCGCCGGAAGAAAGTGCGTGACGACGACCACGGTGGGCTGGGCAGCCCGAAGCCGCGCGACAAACCGGCGCACGATCAACAGGTTCCAGGCGCGCCGCAGCGGGTGAAGCCACCGGTACACGGCTTGATGGTCCAGCGTCCGGTAGCTCCATTTCCACACCCAGGAGGCATGCCGCACAAGGAAGAGATACGTCCATTCATAGCCGCGCCGGAACCAACCCGGCGCATCCGTCAGCACATCATGGCAGTCCACGCGGGCGCCGGGAAACCGCGCATGGAGGGCTTCCGCGACCGCTTCGGCGGCGCGGCGGTGGCCCGCGCCAGCGGTGACGTAGGCGACGAGAATGTGCAGGGTTGAGGCCTCAGGAATGGCGATTACCCTGGGGGTGCTAGCGCCCGGAACGCGTCGTAGTAGCCGGAGAGCTTCGCCCAGAGTGTTAGGGGGTTGGCATCGCGTTCGGTGATCTTCACGCGGCGGATAGCGTAGCGATCCGCCAGGGCGAAGGAGGTGCCCCGATTGGTGGTGCAGGCGGCCCGGTACCCCGCAGCGCGCGCGGCGGCCTGCGCCGACGGGGTGTAGCCGCCGATGGGATAGCCCAGGTAATCCACGCGGCGGCCAAGGCGCTGTTCAATCACGGCTTTGGAGCCCGCCAGCTCCTCGTGCAGCTGCGTCTGCGGAGTGTCCGGCAGATAGGCATGGTGCATCGTGTGGCTGCCGATAGTAAAACCGTTTCCGGCCATCTGGTTCAATTGCTCCCAGCTGGCGAACCCACGGGTGCCGACTTCGGCCGGTGTCACGAAGATGACCGCTGGAAATCCGAACCGCTTGAGGATCGGCCACGCCGCGGTGTAGACCCCCTCATAGCCGTCATCAAACGTCAGGATCGTGCTGTGCCGTGGCACGCGGCGGCCGCCCTCCATCGCCTCGAGCAGCTCATCGAACGTGAGGATCCGGTAGCGCCAGCGGGCCAGCCAACTCATCTGCCGCTCAAACGCCGCCGCGGACACCGTCGGCACATGCGGCGCCGGCGCCGGGCCCACGCAGTGGTACTTCAGGATCGGCAGATGGTAGGCGAAGCGGCTCATCCAACTCGCTCGTGGACGAGAAAATTGCCGCCGTGTTTGAGTTTCGGCGCGAGGCGAATCCCGGTGACCGCGTAGCGCGCGCCGCAGGCACGCAACAGGCGCGAGAGGCGGCTCGGTTTGAGTTGGCCGAGGAACCGAAAGCCGATGCGCTCCATCAGCTCATTCAGCACACGGACATCGCCGTATTTGGCGTGCTGGGCCAGATGAATTGCTTCATGAGGACTGCCGCTCGTCGCGAAGGTCGATTTACTGAGAAACCATCCCTGAGCCCGCAGCATCGACCGGATGGAGGCCAACGCCGCCTCCAGATCGAAGAGATGCTCCAGCACATCCCACGCCACGATCGCATCGTAGGGGCCCTGGGCCTTGCCGTTGGTTGAGAGGATGTCGAACATGCGCACGTTCAACCCGCGCCGGCGAAAACGCCAGGCAGCGTAATCGAACGTCTTGCCGGCCACATCCAGGTAATCGCAGCGCACGCCCCGGCTGTTCAGGTAGACGCTCAAGCCCCCTACCCCGCCGCCAAAATCCAACACGTGCTGCAGCCGCCAGCGCCGGCAGGCGCGGTAGACCACCTCAAACCACGCCTGCTTATCCCACGACGCTTCCCAATAGCTCAGCTCATAGAGGTAATGCGGCGTGGCCTGATAATAGGCCAGCACCTCGGCTTCTCGGGTCGCTTCACCGACCCGCTGTTGCGCAACGAGGTCTTCCCCGGTGTGATAGGCCCAATACGCCTTCGCGATGTGTTCAATTGGCTTCTTGAGATAGGTCGTCACATCGTCCAGAATGCCGATGCGAGCACGCGGATGCAGCCCGCCAAGGAGCAACTCCTGTTCCAGCGCCCGGTCACGGTACGCCAGCATGCTTAGCTCCTCCGCGCGAAGATGGCCTCGCACTCAGCTAAAATCTGGGTGATCTGCAGCGTCAGCGTCATGTCCAGCAGGCGGCGGTCGCCGCCGTTGAGCGCATCGAGAAAATAGGCGACGGCGTTGGTCAGAGGCGGAGCGCTCGACTCAACGGGCAGCGGGTGCTGCTGCAGCGGAAACGCCGCACCCCCCTCATAGCGCTGCGGAAAACGGCACGGAGCTACCGTGAGGCGCTCGCTCGCCGTATCATCAAAGAGATAGACCTGTTCCTCGGTGAAGACGCTCAGGTTCCTGCGTTTGTAGGGCGAAAGATACCCAGCCTGAATCCACGCCGAGGTGCCCCCGGAAAAATCCAGCCGCAAGCCGACCTGCTCCGGAACCCCCTTCGGATCGCGCGGGCCTGCCAGCGCCTCCACCCGCTGCGGCATCCGCCCCAGCAGATCGAGGCACAATCCCATCTCATGCGGGCCCCAATCCCACAGCGCGGCCTCATCGCCGCGAAAAGGGCCCAGCGACATCCCTTCGGAGAGGATGAGCCGGATCGGTTCGCGCGTCTGCTGCAGGCGGCGCTTCAGCGCTTGGTAGGCGGGATGAAACAACTGGGTGTACTCCACCAGCACCGGTACCTTGGAGGCCGCCACGCGGGCGCAGAGCCGCTCGGCCGTCGGCAGATCCAGGCAGAAGGGCTTCTCGACGATGCAGGGCTTGCGGGCCTGCAGGCAGGCGTCCACCATCTCGGCGTGCGTGGAGGACGGGCTGGAGATGATGACGGCCTCGCAATCGGCCGCCACCAGCCGGCGCCAGTCCGGCACCACCTCCACCGGATGTCCGATGAGGGAGGCGTTCTCCGGCCGGCTGGTCGCCAGATGCGTCAGGCGGCAGCGCTGCGGCAGCGCCGCCAGCGTCTTGATATAGTTCTTGCCCCAGCGGCCGGCCCCGATGAGCCCAAAGCGCACCACGCGGCTCATGACAACTGCGAGCCGGTGTACGCCTGCTGGGCCCACCCCATGAACCGGGACAACCCCTCCTGCAGGCTGACCTGGGGCTTGTAGCCCAGCTGCAGCACCGCCTTGCTGATGTCGGGGCAGCGGCGCTGCGGCTCATCCGCCGGGTAGGAATCCGGATATTCGATCAATTCAAGGGGCAGCGGGCGGCCGATCACCTGCTCCAGGATCCTGGCCAAATCCAGCATCGAGACTTCCGGCGAGGGATTGCCGATGTTGTAGGCCTGGCCGTGGCCGCCGTGAAGCAGCACGCGAAGGAAGCCTGCGATGGCGTCCGTGATATAGCAGAAGGTGCGCGTCTGCTTGCCATGCCCGTAGATGTGCAGCGGCTTGCTGCCGATGATCCGGCTGGCGAAATTCGGCAGCACCCGGTAATCGGCCTCCTGCATCCCCGGCCCGTAGACGTTGAAGGGCCGCGCCATGCGGGTGGGCACGCCGTAGAGCTGATGGAAAATCGTGCAGAGCGTCTCGCCGAGCCGCTTGGACTCGTCGTAGCAGGCCCGCGGGCCGAGGCAGGAGATGTTGCCGCGGTACGACTCGGGCGTGGGCACATGGCGCGGATCCGGATCGCCGTAAATTTCGCTGGAGCTGAAGAAGAGAAAGCCTTTCAGCGGGTGCTGCCGGGCCAGCGTCAGGATATTCTTGGTGCCGATGGTCGCCACTTCCAGCGTTTCGAGCGGATACTTCCGGTAATAGTAGGGGCTGGCGATACCGGCCGCCTGGATGATGTAGTCAATCCGCTCGTCAATCTGCAGGGGCTGGATGATGTCGTGCGGGATGAAGCGAAAACCATCGGCCTGCGTCGCACCCAGCTTGCCGCTGGTAATGAGGTTATCGCAGACAATCAGCCGGCACGGCGAGGCCAGCACCGCCCGGTTGAAATACCCGAAGACCGACGAAAAATACCGGCCCAGGAATCCGGCGCCGCCGCAGAGCAGCACGGTCTGCCCTTCAAACCGCCTAGCTTCCTCGCCGAGGCGGTCGGCGATCTCCTTGATGTCCGTCTCCAGGCAATGTCCGGCCATCAGGGACGCACCTCGACCTTGGGCAGCGGCACGATGAAACGTCCGCCAGAGCGGGTATAGGCGTCGTGCTTTGCGATAATCGAATCGGCGAAGTTCCACGCCAGAATGACGGCGTAGTCCGGGCGGTGCCCGTCATAGAGGTAGGAGGAGCCCACGACGGGAAGATGGTGGCCCGGGCTGAAGAGCCCCTGCTTGAGCGGACTGTCATCGACGATGTACTCCAGCGTCTGCGGCCCCAGCCCGAAGTGGAACATCAGCGTGGTGGCTTTCGCCGGCGCGCCGAAGCCGGCGATCCGCTTGCCTTGGCGCTTCAGATCCTGAAGCAGCGCGGTCAGCTCCTTGCGCCGCTGTTGGATGTCGGCGAACAGCTTCCGGTACGCCTCAGGCGCGTGCAGACCGAGCTGCGTCTCTTGGGCGATGAGCTGCTCCACCCGCGCCTGCTTGGGCAAGCGCCCGCCCTGCCGCTTGGCGATGCCCCGCAGCGACCCGCCGTGCGGCTCGACCCGAATGGCATCGATCAGCTCCATGCCGTGGCGCGCGAAGAGCCCGACTAAGGGCTTGACGGTATGATAGCTTAAGTGCTCGTGGTAGATCGTATCGAAGAGCGCCTTTTCGCAGACATCCAGCAGGTAGGAGACCTCGAAGACGAAGACCCCCTCCGGCGCCAACAGCCGGGTCACCCCGTCGAGGATCTCGTGCAGATCATCCGCATGGGCAAAGACGTTATTGGCCAGGATCAGCGACGGCCGCCATCCCTCCGTCCGCAACTGCTCGGCCAGCGCCCGCGTGAAAAATTCCGGCCGCGTCGGGATGCCTGCGGCCGTCGCCGCGGATGCGATGTCGCGCGCCGGGTCGATGCCCAGCACCTGCAGCCCGGCGTCCTTGAAGAACCGCAGCAGCGTGCCGTCGTTGCTGCCGATCTCCAGCACCTGAGCGCCGGGTGGCAGGCGCAGCAGCTGCTGCATGGCCTGGGCGTAGCGCCGGAAGTGGTCCACGAAGACCGGCGAGGTGCCGGAGACATACACGTAGCGCCGAAACAGCAGCTCCGGATCCACGACATCACGCAGTTGCACGTGGGCGCAGTCGCGGCAGATCCACACGTCCAGCGGAAACTGCTCCTGGGGCTTGTCGCGCTCCGAGGCCGGCACGAACGCATTGGCCAGCGGGGTCGTCCCCAGCGACATGACCCGCTCCAGCTGCCGCGAGCCGCAGAGCCGGCAGTCGCTGCGCCGCCGCATGGCGGCGGAAACTGGGGGCTGGGGGCTGGGGGCTGGGGGCACTTGCCCTGAGCCCTGAGCCCTGAGCCCTGAGCCGCCGTAAGGTGTGTTCGTCATCTTTTGAGCGGTGGGATCCGGATGGTGTCCGCTTCGTAGTGCGCCATCTCGCGGTTATTCCGGGCGAAGACCAACATGACGGACGGCTTCGTAAAGTACATCGCGTGCTCGTACCGTGGGGGAGTGTAGAACATCTGCCCGGCCCTGATGACGGTGCGCGTGGCCTTGCGCTTCGACCCCACGGGGCGCTGGAAATACACCATCTCCCCCCGTTGCAGCCAGCAGTAATGGTAGTCGGTCTTGTGATAGTGGTTGCCGCGCACGGCCCCCTTCGCCGACGTGATCACGGCCGCGCTCGTAAACGGCGCATCGATGAGGTTACGGATTTCTCCACGCGCATCCACGAAGGGCTTGCGAATGGGGATCAGGACGCGTCTCGGCATTCCCAGTACTTCATCCAGAGCAGGCTGTGCGTGAATGCGAACAGCGCGGAAAAGACGAAACCGACCCATCCATCTTTCCGGCCTTCCTTCTTGGCGTAAAACTTCCAGAACAGCTTCAGCGGGCGCGCAACCGCCTGGAACCACACCGTGCGGCCCGGCAGATCGCCATGCTGCTCGAACATGACCTGGGCTTCCACGGACGTGTAGCGGTTTTGCCGCTCGAGAAACTGCGCGATGGACGTGAAGGGGTAGTGCTCAATCTCGGCGTTGAGAAAACCGACGCTGCCATCGACCTTGAGCCGCACATGGATGCCCTTGCCCACGCACCGGGCTCTGTCGCTTCGGAAGAGAATCAAATGGCGGTGGCGCCAGCCCCCGTGGCGCATCGGGTGGCCCAAAAACACGTTCTGACGCACCAACTCGAAGGCGCTATGGCCCTGGCCATCCTGGAGGGCCTCATCAATGGCCTGCTTCAGCTGCGGCGTGACCCACTCATCCGCGTCGATATGGAGCACCCAGGCGCTGGTCGCCCGTTCAATACCGCGGTTCCACTGGAGGAAGTGATCGTCCCCCGACGCCATCACGAAGACCTTCGCGCCATAGCGCTGGGCGATCTCCACGGTGCCGTCGGAGCTCTCATCGTCTATGATCACGATTTCATCCGCCCATCCCTTCACGCGCTCGAGGCAGGCCGGCAGGCGCGCCTCCTCGTTTTTCGTCATCATCACGACCGCCAGCGTGGCCCGCTGGCTGCGCGCAGCAGAACCGACCGTCGCAGCGGGTACCACCGGCTCGCTCATGCCGGACGCTCCCCGCCTGCCGCATTCAGCAACTCCACGTACTTCGCATAGCTGATGAGCTGATACCACCCGCCGAATGCCGCCAAGACAAAGCCCAAGAACCCCTCTCGATATCCGCCCTTGCCGAGGTAGGCGCGGAAGAAGCGGTCGACCGTGCGCCAGAGTGCCTTGCGCAGCGGCATCCGGCGCCGGTCCGCCACCCATTTTTGGGCCTCGAGGGTCGTCTGCCGGTTCATCTTGTCGACGAAATCCTTGATGTCGCGGTAGGTGTAGTGAATCAGATCTCCACGCAACGCCCCGGCCGGGCGATCCGACAACGCCCGCGGATGCACGGTGGTTTCCTCCCACCGGAAGGCGGAACGCTTAAACAGCTTGATCTGCGGGCTCGGATACCACCCTCCGTAGCGAATCCAATGGCTGCCGAGGTAGTTGCGCCGGGGGATGCTGTAGAGGTCATGGGAGGGGGTGTCCTGCAACAACTGCGCAATCTCCTGCGCCAACTCCGGCGTGACTCGCTCATCCGCATCCAGGCTCAGAATCCATTCGTGCGCAGCCTGCGCGTGCGCCCAGTTGCGGTGGCGGCCTTCGATGTCCATCTTCCGGCGCACCACGCGCGCGCCCAGCGATTCGGCGATGCGGGCGGTCTTATCGGCGCTCTCATCATCCACGACGAGCACCTCGTCGGCCCAGCGCACGCTCTCGAGGCACTCGCGGATGCGGCCGGCTTCGTTTTTAGCCAGAATCACGATACTAAGCGGGACCGCTGCCATTGCTTCGTGAGTCGCTCCTCGTCCTGTTGCGGCACGACCGGGGCGCGATGCAGCCACGACAGCCCTGCCGCCAGCTGTCCCCATGCCGGATCAGGAGCCACAATGATATCAAATCGCTTTTTGCGCCGCAGGAGAATCCGCCACAGCACCGCCCAGGAGGCGATCCCTTCCGGCACGCGCAGCCACAGAATGTCAGCATGCGGGATCAGCCCGACGGAACGGAAGAGCACCTCCCCCGTCAGGCCGTCCGGCAAAGGGCAGTACACGTAGAGGTGGGTGCGGCGGCGGGCCCATTCGATGAGCCGCTCGAGCCAGCGGCGCAGCGCGTCGGAGCCGGGTGCTGGCACCTCGAAGCAGGGCCAGGCGATGCGCACCCACTTGCCCCATTTCCGGTGGCACCAGCGCTGGTTGCGAGCAAACAGCGCCTCCCGTTGCGGCACATCGCGAACCGATTGATGCTCGACATGATATACGTAGGCGCCTTCCGCCACCACACAGCGCCAGCCCGCCTGCTGCGCGCGGATGCTGAAGTCCTCATCTTCGAAAAACGCCCGATCGACCTCCTCCGTCAGGCCTTGCAGTTGCTGGAGCACCTCGCGCTTGATGAGCAAGCAAAACCCGATGCCCATGCCCACTTCCGTGTAGCGCCCGCGCAGATGGCTCCGACGTAGGGCGAAGACCTCGACCGGCTCTCCTGACGACGGGCGATCACCGAAGGTGCTGCTCGATGGATTGACCAGGCCGATGGCCGGGTCGGCGGCGGCCACCGCCAGCAGCTCTTCCAGCCAGCCCGGCGCAAACCGCAGGTCGTTGTTCAGCAGGCACACGTACGAAGCACCGGAGGCGCGAATGCCGCGGTTCATACCAGCGGAAAATCCCTCATTCGTCTCGTTCTGGAGCAGCACCACCTCTCGGATCGCGCCCTGAGGTGTGACGCCGGCTAAGAACTGGCGCACCGGCGGCTCGCTGGCGTTGTCCACGATCAAGAGCCTCGACGGCACCGTGGTGGAGGCGAAGAGCGTCTGAAGGCACGGCCGGGTCTCCTCGAGGTGGTTCCAGCTGAGCAGCACCAGATCGCAGACCGGATGCATCACGCCGCGGCCACCCCAACCCCGAGCCGCTGCTGCACGGTGCTCAGCAGCGTCTTGAGCCGGTGCGCGTAGGTATGCTCGGCCAGCGCCAGCCGCTGCCCGGCCGAAGCGATGGCCTGGCGCTCCGTGGGATGAGCGAGATAGTGGTCGATCATCTTGAAGGCCTCGGACGGGGTGCGGTACAGCACCAGATGGCGGCGGTCTTCGAACCCCAGCCGGCTCAGATCGCCCGACGGCAGCGCATCCGTGACCAAGAGGCTGCCGGCTGCCATGACTTCGAAGACGCGCATGTTCAGGTCGCCGGCGATGGAATAATTGAAGCCGACGCGCGCGGCCCCGTAGATCGTTCCCATCTCGCGATAGTCCGCGGCCCCGATGAAGCTATTGGGGTACCGCTCGCGCAAGGCCTGCAGAAAGAACTTGCGCGGCACACCCCCGCTGGTGCCGATAAAGGCCACATCGCGCCCCCGCGCGAGGCCCGGAGGCGACTGGTGTACCTGCGCATCGCAGGCGACCGGCAGCCATAGGCCGTTGCGCAACCGCTCGGCGGCATCCCGGTGGCAGCACGCCACCAGGTCATAGGACGGCGCGATTCGCCGGATCTTTTTCCAGCTGTGCGGCAGGTGCGTATCAAACGCCACGAAGATCCGGGGCCGATGCGTTGGGGCAAGCGGGGTTAGGTACTCATCGCCCTGATCGAAGCGCACGTACAGCTCATACCCCTGCGGCAGGCGCCCCGCGTCGCGCAGCCACCAATGCTCGGCGGCGATGCCGAGCGCGGCACAGGCCCGCTCGTAATACGAGCCGGTGGTGTCGTCGCGGCGCTTGTCAAAGATGAGCGCGATTGGCATCACTCCGGCCTTGCGCCCCCACGAACACCTGCCTACAATAATGCGCCATGGAGATTCTTGACGTCGGGTGCGGCGATGCGCGGGATCCGCGGGCGACGGAAGGCATCGACATCCGCGCCTACCCCGGCGTGACCATCGTTCACGACCTGGAGCACTTCCCCTGGCCCATCGCCTCGAACCGCTTTGACCGCCTCATCCTGCGCGACGCGCTCGAACACTTCGACAACGTGGTCGCCACGATGGAGGAGCTGCACCGCATCGCCAAATCCGGCGGCCGCATCGAAATCTGGACTCCGCATTACTCCCACCCGAATTCCTATAACGACCCCACCCACAAGCACCATTTCAGCTTCGGGACCTTGGACTATTTTACCGGCGACCGGGCCTACCCGCGTTACCTCAACTGCCGATTCCGGATGGCGGAAAAGCGTTTGATCTTCGATAAGCATGAGTGGTGCGGCAAGCTGCTCGCCAGGCTCAGCACCCGCCGCTACGAGCGCTACCACTGCCACCGCTTCCCTTCCCGGGGGATGTACTTCGAACTGGAAGTGATGAAGTAAGGCGGAAAATCTCCTCAAGCGGCCGCTCGCGGCCGGCGATGCGGTAGACACACCGGTTGTCGACCTCTTCAGCGAGAATCATCGTCCACCGGAACAACCAGCACCACGGCGCCAGCTGTGCGAGTGTGCGTTCATTGTCCACTACCAGCCACCGGATGCGCCTGCCCAGCGCCGCCGAGCAGACCACGCCCCATTGGCCGATCCGGTAGAGCCGCCGGGGAACGCTGATGAACCGCTCCCACGGCCGGGGGCCGATTACCGCAAGGATCTTGGGGGTGAGCCTGCCTCGCACCACATGCACCACCGGCACGCCGCGCGCCGCGGCCGCCAGCGCCAATTCCCGTGCGCTGCGCCAGCCGTGCTCCACCAGCGACAGCACGCCCCGGCGATGGCTCATCCGTCCACCGGCACTCGATCCGAAGCACCCAACAGCTGCCGGCAGGCCGCCAACACCTCAGCCGGCTCGACCATCGTCAAGCACGCCCGTTCATACGGGCACGGCGGCAATCTGAAGCGGTGATAGCACGGTCGGCATGGCAGCTCCTCGCGGTAGACCGCGATATGGGCCGTGCGCCCGTCGTCCACCGGCCCATACACGACGGGATCCACCGGGCCGAAAATGGACACCGTCTTCACCCGCCGGCCGACAGCCAGATGCAGCGGCCCGCCGTCATTGCAGATCACCAGCGCGAGGTGCCCCAACAGGCTGATGAACTGCCCGAGCGTGGTCTGGCCGCTGACATCGACCGCCGGGCGCTTCATCAAGCGTGCGACTTTCGCGCAGATGGGAGCGTCTGCCGCTTCGCCGAAGAGCAGCACCGTCGCCCCATGTTGCTCGATCAAGGCGTCAGCAACGGCGGCAAACCCCTCGAAGCTCCACCGGCGAAAGGGTGCCCCGATGCCCCAGCTAACACCTCCCGCCGGTACCAGCCCGATCAGCGTGGCGGCGCCAGAGAGCCGGTGGTCCGCCAGCCACTGCTGCGTCCAGCGCTCATCCTGCTCCGACACCACCAGCTCCAGCGCCGTCTCCTGGAGCCTGACGCCGACGAAATCCAACAAGCGCCGGTAGTGCTCCACGACGTGATCGCCCTGGTAGCCGTCAATCGCGAAGGCTTCCGTCAGGAAGCGCCCCCGGCGCCGGTAATCGAATCCAGCTAGCCGGGGAATGCCGAGGCAGCGCAAGAGGAAGCTGTAGCGCTCCCCGAGCGACACATCCAGCACCCAGTCAAATCGCGCCCGGCCAACCTGCCCCATGAGCCGGGCGATCGCCGCCAGACCCTGCCGCCAGCCAGCGCGCCACAACCGGACGATTTCGTCCTTCTCGTAGACGAACACCGCATTGAGGTGGGGGTTGCAGCGCAGCACGGGCTCCGTACGTCGATTGCACAAATACCCCAGGTAGGCTGAGGGAAACGCCTGCCGCAGCGCCCGGATAACCGGGGTGGTGAAGAGGACGTCGCCAATCCCGAAGGGATTGACGATGAGAATGCGCCGGGGCGTGCTGACGTGCCTACGACACATACCGCCTGACCGCCGCCAACACTTCGTCGAGCGTGATGGCCTCCATGGACGGCTTCCAGATCATCGTATGCCCCTGCCCCCAAGGTCCCCATCGTTGCGGGCCCGTGGCGGGGTCGGTCGTGCCGAACAACGCCACCACTGGGGTGCCGACGGCCGCCGCCAGATGCACCGGCCCGCTGTCATTCGAAACGAGGACGCATGCTCCACCCAACAGCGCCGCCAATTGAGGCAGAGAAGTGCGGCCAACCAGATCGATGACGCGACCATGATTCCTCAACCACCGACCGGTGGCAGCAGACGCCTCAGCGCCTCCGATCAGCACGACGGTTCGGCCGCTCTCTTTGGAGAGGCGGCTGACCAGTTCTTGGAATCGATTCGCCGGCCATTGTTTCCGCGGATTGGACGTCCAGGAGTGAACGACAATGTACGACATGGAACTGCCCTGTTGATCCAGCAGCTGCTTCACTTCAGCTCGCGGAGTTTCGAGATCGAATGCCAGAGGGGGCGCTGTGATCGCCTTCCCGCTGAGGAGTGAAGCCAAGTTGAGATTGCGCTCCACCTCATGGCAGTTGCCGAACCTCTCCCTAGAGGGCAACCGATGAGTCAAGAGCGCGCCCCATTTCCGGTCGTAGCCGATGCGCATAGGGATAGCGGCCATCCACACCGCGACGTGCCACTCCTTCTTGGGGTTGAAAATCACTGCGGCGTCAAACCCCTCGCGCCGAAGCCAGCGCCACAGCCGAAGGGCCCGCAGCCACCAACGACTCTGCGACGCATCGGGAGACGACACGACGCGATCCGCAGCGCTGCAGCGGCCCAGAAGCTCTTGAAGGTCAAGGTGAACGACCAGCGTGACGCAAGCCGAGGGCATCGCGGACTTGATGGCAGCAACCGCTGGCAGGGTGAGCACGGTCTCTCCAAGCCGGTCCGTACGCACACAGACAATTCGCTGGAGGACTTTCTCGGGCATGCCACGCAGACGGCCCTTACGCCTCAGGGCGCGCCTCAGATCGCACGCTCAGACCAACCGCCAGTCCCGCGATCACCCAGAAGAGTGCGGCCTGGCGCAAAGAATAGAAGTTGGTATCAATTCCCGCCTGGACAGCAAACGCCATCAGGCCAGCCATGCAACCAGCGAGAAGCACTTGCTGAGGAGGGGAAGCCTGGCGCCAACCGGACACGATCCGAACAAAGAGGAACCCAAGCAGCAACAGAAACGCGGTGAGCCCAATATACCCGGTTTCCGCGGCCATCTGAAGATAGCAGTTGTGGGCGTAGCGTGGATTGCGTTCACCCCCCACCCAGTAGTCCAGGTAGTTGGCCATGAAGGTATTCAACCCAAACCCCAGCACCGGCCGGTCCTGGATCATCCGCATCGCGGCCACCCAACAGACCCAGCGGTCCACTTTCCCAAATTCT
>JACQRD010000050.1 GCA_016206675.1 Candidatus Omnitrophota bacterium | reverse complement strand
GGCATGAACATGGCGGTGCAGGGCAACGTGCGCGTGGCGGCCGCCTCGCGGACGAGCTTCGCCGAGGCGCTGAAAATCGCCTACCGCACCGGCACCATCACCGGGATGCTCACTGACGGCCTGGGGTTGCTGGGCGGCACGCTGCTGGCACTCTTCATGCGTGTCGGCGGCGGCATCTTCACCAAGGCCGCCGACGTCGGGGCGGATCTGGTGGGCAAGCTGGAGAAGAGCATTCCGGAGGATGATCCGCGCAATGCCGCGACGATCGCCGACAACGTGGGCGATAACGTCGGTGACTGCGCCGGCATGGCGGCGGATATTTTCGAGTCCTATGAAGTCACCATCGTCTCCGCCATGATCCTGGGGTGGGCCTCCTTCGGCCACAAGGGCGTCATCTTCCCGCTGCTGGTGCGCGCCGTCGGGGTCATCAGCTCCATCATCGGCACCTACCTGGTGAAGACCTCGGAAGAGGCGCGCGCGGCGATGAAAGCCATTCATACCGGGTTTACCGTCTCCGCCATCGTCTCCGTCATTGGCTTCTGCCTCATCGGCTTCTATTACCTGCGGTTTCCTGACGCGGCCCAGCTGCCGGGATGGATCAGCTTAGGGATCGCAGAGCTGGACATGCGGCCGGTGTGGACGACGCTGATCGGTATTCTGCTGGCCGTGTCCATCAACTATCTGACCGACCACTTCACCGCGCCGGAGAAGTCGCCGGTGCAGTTCGTGGCGCGCGCGACACAGACCGGCCATGCCACCACGATCATCAATGGCATCGCGGTGGGGTTGGAGAGCAGCGTGTGGGCGATCCTCACGATCGCTCTGGCGATCTTCGGGTCGTTTTTGATCTACCAGGGAACGAACCCCACCTACATCGCCTACGGGGTGGCGATGTGCGGCATCGGCATGCTGACGCTGACCGGCAACAACATCTCGATGGACGTCTTCGGCCCGGTGGCGGATAACGCCAACGGCATCGGCGAGATGGCGCATTTGGACAAGAAGGCGCGGCAGACGCTCGCCGATCTGGATGCCTGCGGCAACACGACCAAGGCGATCACCAAGGGCCTCGCCATCGGCTCGGCGGTCATCGCGGCGGTGTCGCTCTTCAACGCCTACATCACCGACATCGCCCATCTCTTGAAGACGTCCTACGAGTCGATCGCCTCCATGCTCTCTATCGCCGAGCCGCTGGTCTTCATCGGCTTTCTGATCGGCGGGGCGATTCCGTTTCTCTTCAGCTCGCTGACGATCCGCGCCGTCGGGCGCGCGGCGTTTCTCATCGTGCAGGAGGTGCGCGAGCAGTTCAAGGACAAGGCGATCTGGGAGGGGAAGAAGACGCCGGACTACGCCCGGGTCGTGTCGATCTGCACCGCGGAAGCACAGCGCGAATTGATCGGTCCGGGGCTGCTGGCGGTGCTCACCCCGCTGATCGTCGGCATTCTCCTCCACAAAGAAGCGCTCGGCGGCTTCCTCGCCGGCATCATCCTCTCCGGGCAGCTGCTGGCGGTGTTCATGTCCAACGCCGGCGGCGCGTGGGATAACGCCAAGAAGTTCGTCGAGGACGGCCATTACGGCGGCAAGGGCTCCGAGGCGCACAAGGCCTCCATCACCGGAGATACCGTCGGCGATCCGCTGAAGGATACGGCGGGTCCGGCGCTGAATCCCCTGATTAAAGTGATGAACCTGGTGGCCTTGCTGATTTTGCCGTTTGTCGTGCGCAACGAAACGCAGCCGCATGCGCTCATGTGGCTGGTCGTCGTCATTGGCGTCATCGTCCTCGGCGTCGTGATCTACCGCAGCAAGCAGGAATCCCCGGAAGTCCTCAAATGGCAGTCCGCCATCGAGAAAGCCGCCGAAGCCGTATGAAATTAGCACACAGCACACAGCACACAGCACACAGTAGGGGCTGGAAGACACTGTTTGCTGTCTGCTGTCTGCTGTCTGCTACGAGTTGCGGTCCGCGTGAGCGCGTTGTCAAGATCGGCTTCGTGGTGCCGCTCACCGGCGACCAGGCGCCGCACGGGGAAGACATGCTCAATGGCGCCATGCTCGCGATTGAACATGCCTCCGCCCAAGGGCCGGTGCTCCCCGGCTACAGGCTGGCCCTCTATCCCCTGGATGACCAGCGCAATCCGACCCAAGCAGTGACCGCCGCCAAGAAGCTGGTCGCCGATCCTGCGGTCGTCGCGGTGGTGGGCCATCTGAACTCTTCCTGTACGATGCCGGCCTCGGCGATCTACCATCAAGCGCGGCTGCTGCAGGTGTCGCCCGTTTCTTCCAATCCCCAGATTTCCCGGCAAGGCTTCGATACGTTCTACCGCACCTGCACGACAGACGATCTTCAGGGACCGGCCGCCGCGCGCTTCGTGGTCAAGGAGCTGGGGGCCAAGCGGGTGTTCATTCTGGACGACATGACCACCTACGGCCGCGGCCTGGCCAACGAGTTCGAAGCAGCACTGCATCGGCTGCAAGCCGAGGTGGTGGGCCATGAGGGCATCACGCAGGGGGATAAGGACTTTGCTCCGCTGCTGACCAAGATCAAATCATTCGGCCCCGATCTGCTGTATTTCGCCGGCATGTTTCCCGAGGCGTCGCTGCTGATCAAACAGCGCAAAGCTGTGGGATTGGCGGCGGCGTTTATGGGCAGCGACGGCATGTTCGAGCCGGCCCTGATCGGCCTGGCCACGCCGCAAGCGGCCGAAGGGGTGTACCTGACGACCATCGGCTCCGACATCCACCAGATTCCGACGGCGCAAGCGTTCCTGAAGGAGTACGAGCAGCGCTTCGGCTCCATCGGCGCCTACTCGGCCTACGCCTACGAAGCGGCCAGCATCGCCGCCTGGGCCATCCGGAAGGCGGGCGTACCGGATCGGGAGGCCGTCCTAGCCGCCATCAAGCAGCTCAAGGACTATCCTGGCCTCTTCGGCCTGCAGAACTTCGACGAGAAGGGCGACTCCCGCATCCGCGACGTCGGCGTCTTCACCGTCAAAGACGGCCGCTTTCAGTTCGTCAAAACCGCCTCCCTGAACTGATAGCCTTCAGCACACAGTCTTCAGCACACAGTTCGTTGCGATGCACGACACTGTATGCTGTGTGCTGTAGGCTACTCCGCGGTACGTCTCCCGCGCAATGACTCCGCTCGAACTCTTCGCGCAGCAGCTCGCCAACGGCCTGACGCTGGGGGCCATCTACGCCTTAATCGCCCTCGGCTACACGATGGTCTACGGGGTCGTCCAGCTCATCAACTTCGCCCATGGCGAAGTGTTCATGGCCGGCGCCTATGCCGCGGTCTTCGCCGTCCTCTTCGTGGGAGTCTCCGGCGCCCCTTGGGGTGTTGCGCTTGGCGTCGCCGTCGGGGCGGCGGTGATCCTCTGTGCTGCCCTCGGCTGGGCGATCGAGCGGCTGGCCTACCGGCCCATCCGCCAGGCCTCGAGGCTCAATGCGTTCATCACCGCGATCGGCATGTCGCTGTTTTTGCAGAACGCCCTCATGCTCATCGGCGGGGCCACCGACCGGCAGTTTCCCGCTATCGTGCCGGCCCTCCGTTGGGAAGTCGCCGGTGTCACCGTCACGCTCATCCAGCTGCTGGTGTGGGGCTCTGCGGCCGCCATGATGGCCGCACTGCAGTGGCTGGTGATGGCCACACGGCTCGGCAAGGCGATGCGCGCCACCGCCCAGGATCTGACGGCCTGCCTGTTGCTGGGCATTCCGGTGGATCGCATCATCGCCGTTACCTTTATGGCCGGCTCATCGCTGGCGGCGGTGGGCGGCGTGCTCTTCGGGCTGCAGTACGGCACGATCAATTTCCATGACGGGTATCTGATCGGCATGAAGGCCTTCACCGCCGCGGTGCTCGGCGGCATCGGCAACATTCCCGGCGCGATGGCCGGCGGCCTGCTGCTGGGGCTGATCGAGAGCCTGGCGGCCGGCTATCTCTCCGCGCAATGGAAGAGCGTCTTCGCCTTCGGCGTGCTCGTCATCGTGCTGCTGTGGCGCCCCACGGGGCTCTTCGGGGAGCGCGTGGCAGATCGTGCATGACTTCCGCCTCGTCGGCAAACAGCAAACAGCAAACAGCAAACAGCAAGAGCCTCCTGTCTGCTGTCTGCTGTGTGCTGTGTGCTATTGGGGCGCTAGGTCTGCCGATCGTCCTCAATGCCTATCATATCGAGGTGCTGACGTCTGCGCTGATTTATGCGCTGCTCGCCCTCGGCCTCAATCTCATCGTCGGCTTCACCGGCGTGCTGCACCTGGGCTACGCCGCGATGTTCGCCATCGGCGCCTATGCCTACGGCATGTTGAGCGTCTACGGACGCTGGCCATTCTGGCTCGGCGTGCCGCCGGCCATGCTCATCGCCGGCGTCAGCGGCGTGGCGCTGGGCATTCCCGCGCTGCGGGTGCGGGGCGACTATCTAGCCATCGTGACCCTCGGCTTCGGGGAGATCGTGCGGATCGCCTTCACGAATCTGGAGCAGTGGACCGGCGGGCCCAACGGCCTGCTGGGCATCGGCCACCCGCAGCTCTGGCTGCCGGGGCGCGGCCTGTTCAACTTCGGCGTCGCCTCGAGCCCCTACTACTACCTCACGCTCCTCTGTGTGCTGATCGTGGCCGGGCTGTCGGTGCGCTTGAGCCGCTCGCGGCTGGGGCGCGCATGGATCGCGATCCGCGACGACGAGTTGGCGGCCGCCTGCATGGGTATTCCGGTGCTGCAGCTGAAGCTGCTGGCCCAGGGCCTTGGGGGCGCGGTGGCAGGGCTGGGGGGCGCGATCTTCGCCGCGAAGCAGGGGACGATTACGCCGGATAGCTTCGACTTCATCCTCTCCGTCATGGTGCTGGCCATGGTCGTGCTCGGCGGGCTGGGCAGCGTGCGGGGGGCCGTGCTCGGCGCGCTGGTGTTGGGCACGCTGCCGGAGCTGCTGCGCGGGTTCGACCAGTACCGCATGCTGCTCTTCGGCCTGTCGATGATCATTGTGATGCGCCTGCGGCCTCAAGGATTCTTCGGAGGTTTTCGGCATCGCCGGCATGTCCACGCTGCTTGAGATCGAGCGTCTGACCAGGCGGTTCGGGGGCGTGATAGCCCTGGACGACGTCACGCTCAGCGTCGCCGAGGGTGAGCTCGTCGGCCTGATCGGCCCCAACGGCGCCGGCAAGACCACGCTGTTTAACTGCGTCACCGGCGTGCTGCCGCCGACGTCGGGTGGGGTTCGATTCGGGGCGCAACACGCATCGCTGGCGGGGATGGCGCCGCATGAAGTGGCCCAATGCGGCGTGGCGCGCACGTTCCAGAACAACCGCCTCTTCGCCAGCCTCAGCGTGCTGGAGAACGTGATGGCCGGCGCCTACCTGCGCACGCACGCCGGCCTCTGGAGTGCGGCCCTGCGCTTGCCCGAAGCCCGGCGCGAGGAGCAGTGGGCCAGGCAGCGCGCAGCACAGCTGCTGGAGGAGGTCGGGCTGCAGGAGCGGATGGACGAGGAAGCCGTCTCGCTGCCCTTCGGGTTGCAACGGCGCTTGGAAATCGCCCGGGCGCTGGCCTCGGAGCCGTCGTTGATGCTCCTGGATGAGCCCGGCGCGGGCCTCAATCCCACCGAGAAGCAGCAGCTGCTGCAGCTGATCGGGCGGCTGAAGGGTCGCGGGCTGACGGTCATCCTGATCGAGCACGACATGAGCGTGGTGATGCCGGTTTCCGACCGGGTCGTCGTGTTGGATGACGGTAAGGTGATTGCGGTCGGTCCCCCTGAGGCCGTCAAGCGCGACCCGCGCGTCATCGAGGCCTACTTGGGCAGCCGCTCGGCATCCGATGCTGCGCGTTGAGTCGCTGGTGGCAGGCTATGGGCGCATCACGTGCCTGCATGAGGTGTCGCTTGAAGTGGGCGCCGGCGAGATCGTGGCCCTGTTGGGGGCCAACGGGGCGGGCAAGAGCACGACGCTGAAAGCGATTTCTGGGCTGCTGCCTATCCGCGCCGGCCGCGTCGTCTTCGAGGGGGAAACGCTCAATAGCGTCCCCGCGCACCAGATGGCGCGGCGGGGCATTAGCCACGTGCCGGAAGGCCGGCGCATCCTTGCGCGGCTGACCGTCGATGAAAATCTTGAACTAGGTGCCTACGCGCGGTCGGATCGCAAGGCCATCCGGCAGGATCGCGACCGGGTGTTTGGGCTCTTTCCGGTGTTGGCAGAGCGCCGACGGCAGCTGGCGGGTACCCTCTCAGGCGGCGAGCAGCAGATGCTCGCGATGGGGCGGGGGCTGATGGCCCGTCCGAGGCTGCTGCTGCTCGATGAGCCCTCGCTCGGCTTAGCGCCGAGGCTGGTCGAGGCTGTTTTTTCCACGATCCGCCGCATCAATCAAGAGGGGGTAGCCCTGCTGTTAGTCGAGCAAAACGCCTACCAGGCTCTGCGCGTCGCCCATCGCGGCTACGTGCTGGACGCCGGCCGCATCACCCTCGCAGATACCGCCGAGCATCTAGCCGACAACCCCTCTGTCCGATCCGCCTATCTCGGGGGCTAGTGCAATTTCTACGATGCGAGGGCGGGTGATCTCGTCCAGAATGATGGGTGACACTGCAGGCTGCTGCTCTGTGCCTCCGGCACTACCAGTGGTTGGTCGCTTCCAGCGGCGCCGACGGCTCTGCAGGGCAACGGCGCGGAGGGTGACGCGGGGCCAGGGCCCCCAGGCCGAATGCGGCAGGGGGATGGGGGGCCAAAGACGCGGATCTCAAGAATCCCCCGCCACTGAGGCGTGGGGTGGCACCGCGGCAGGCCCCCCGCGCCGGTTCACTGAAGCCAGCGTCCGGTGGCGCAAGTATCACTCATCTACTACTGGACGAGTACAACGGGTTGTCAGCAGCGGCAGCGCGGAGTAGCATAGCCGCATGTCGAGCCAACGCGAACTGTTGCGATGGGTCGAGCGCGAAGTGCTGCGCTGCCGACCCCTCGCGCTGCGGTTCTTCCACAGCGCGCGGCTGCGCGTTGAGCGCAAGCCGGACCGCTCGCCGGTGACCATCGCGGACCGGGTGATTGAGCAGCGGCTGCGCAAGGCGATTGCGCGTGCTTCTCCCGGAGAGCGAATCATCGGGGAGGAGTTCGGCGCGTCGGGCCGGGCAGGCTCCTCCTACTGGACCATCGATCCCATTGATGGCACGCGCGCCTTCTCGCGCGGGCTGCCGTCGTGGGGCATCATGGTGGGGCGGGTGGAGCGGGGGCGGCCGGTGCTCGGCGTGATCGATTTCCCCGCGCTCGGCACGACCGTCGCGGTCGCCCCGGGCGTGCCGGCCTATGAGCGCACCGCCGGGCGGATGAGGGCGCTGCCGTGCCCGCGGCCGGTGTCATCGCTGGCCGACGCCGTCATCTTTCACGGGGGTGCTCAGTGGTGGCGGCCCACGCGCTGCTTCGCCGGATTTCAGCGGGTAATCGCCGGCTGTTATCTCGAGCGGGCCTACGGCGACTGCTACGGGTACCTCTGGCTGTTGCGAGGCTGCGCCGACGCGGTGATGGATCACGGGGTGAAAGTGTGGGATCTCGCACCGCTTGCAGCACTGGCCGTCGCCACCGGCCGCGTCCTCGTCGATTGCTCCGGCCGGCCCAGCTTCACCGGGCCGGATTCGATCATGGCGTCTCCATCGCTAGCGCGTCAGATCGTCAAGATGCTCAGACGCGCCTCATGAGAAAAGCGTTCAATTGTTCAATGGTTCAATTGTTCCGCAGGAGCTGCGGAACCAATGAGCCATTGAGCTATTGAACCAATGAACGCCTTTGCATTTCCCAAGGGCTTCCTCTGGGGAGCCGCCACGTCCGCCCACCAAGTGGAAGGCAACAACGTCCACAGCGACTGGTGGGCCTGGGAGCAGGCCGGCCGCGTGAAGGAAGCCTCCGGCTTGGCGTGCGACCACCACCGCCGGTTCGCCGAGGACTTCGATCTCGCCGTTTCACTCGGCCACAACGCCCACCGGCTCTCCGTTGAGTGGGCGCGCATCGAACCGGAAGAAGGCCGCTGGGATGAGGCGGCGCTGGCGCACTACGTCGAGGTGATCCGCGCGCTTCGGCAGCGGCACTTGGAGCCAATTGTTTCCCTCCACCATTTCTCCTCTCCCCAATGGCTGACGGCGCAAGGCGGCTGGACCCATCCGAAGGTGGTGGAGGCCTTCGCGCGCTACTGCCACCGCGTCGCCGAGGCACTGGGCGATCAGGTGCGCTACTGGGTCACCATCAACGAGCCGATGGTCTTCTTGCGCCTGCATTATCTGGAAGGCCTCGGTCCGCCGGGAATGAAGGACATGGGGCAGGGGCTGAAGGCCATCCAGCACATGATCCGCGCGCACGCCGCGGCGTTTCGCCTGCTGCATGAGCGGCGCGCCGACGCCCAGGTGAGCATCGCCGCCCATCTGCCGGTCTTCGCCGCCTGCAAGCCGTGGCGGCCGATGGATCTCTGGGTGACGCGGCTGACGGATCGGATCTTCAATGTGGCGTTGCTCTCCGCGCTGACCGAAGGCCGCTGGTCGGTGCCCGGCGTGGCGAACTGGACGTTTCCCGAGGCGAGGCGGTCGCTCGATTATCTGGGGGTGAATTTCTACGGGCGGCAGTTCCTCCATTGGGTGCGCACCGTGCACGGCTGGCCGGCGGCCAACTGCGATCTGGGCCACCATCCGCTGCGCGTGCGCGAGCGCACCTCCTTCGGGTGGGACGTGCATCCGCCGTCGTTCTATCGGACGCTGACCCGCTGGAGTCGGTTGCGCCTGCCGATCCTCATCACCGAAAACGGCGCCTGGATGACGGATGACGCCCGGCGCTGGGCGTTCATTCACGGGCATCTGCAGGCGGTGGCCCGGGCGATCCGCTCGGGTGCGCGCGTCATCGGCTACTGCTACTGGTCGCTGCTGGATAACTTCGAGTGGGCCGACGGCTACACCCCGCGGTTTGGGATCGTCGAAGTCGACTACGCCACGCAGCGGCGCACCGTCCGTGACAGCGGCAAGCGCTATGCCGAGGTGTGCCGGAGTAACCGCCTGCATCTAGAAGAACGGTGACGTTATTCGTTTGTCGGTGACGTTGCCCGTTTCGTCAAACGGTAATGTCGTTCGTCGCGATGCCAGACAAACTACGTCACCGAACAACGACACGGGCTACGTAACCGATAACCGAGTGACGTAACCGGACGATGCAGGCTCTTGTTCTAGGGGCAACCGGTCATATCGGGGCGCACGTGGTCCGCGCGCTCCTCGCCGAGGGCCACTCGGTCCGCGCGGCCTACCGCAGCGGCCGCTTCCTTCACGTGATTGACGGCCTGCCCGTCGAACGAGTCCGCGTCGATCTCGACACGCTCGAAGGGTTGCCGCACGCGCTCGAGGGCTGCGAGTGGGTTTTCCAAGCGGCCGGCTACTACCCGCGTCTCTTCGGACGTCCCAGAGAAGCCATCGCGCGAGGCGTTGAGACCACGCGCCGTCTGATCGAGCACCTGCGTCGCGCCCATCCACAGCGCATCGTGTTTACGAGCAGCGCGGCCACTATCGAGGGCCGAGGCCCAAACTCCCTGTATGTCCACGTGAAGCTCGCTATGGAGCAGGAAATGGCGCGAGCGGCCGGCGAAGGGCTACCGGTGGTGATCGTCAATCCCAGCGTCTGCCTGGGCGAGTACGACGCCCACCGATTTTCCGGACGGCTCATCCTCGTCTGCGCCAGATACCCGCTGCTCTTTTCATTCGACGGCGCCTTCAACGCGATCTACACCGGCGATGTGGGCGTCGGGCTGCTGCGCGCGGCCCAGCGCGGGCGCCTTGGCGAGCGGTATGCGATGACCACCCGCCACATCGCGCTGCGCGAGTTCGCCGCGCTCGTCGCCGAGGCCATGGGTCGCCGCCCGCCTCGATGGCGCCTGCCGTGGCAGGTGCGCTCCTCCTGGCCGCTCGACGGCCGTGTGGCGATCCGCGAGCTCGGCCTGCCGCAGACGCCGGTTGAAGAAGCGATCCGCCGCGCCGTCGCCTGGTTTCGTTCCCAGGGTGATTTGTGACATAATGGAATCGATGATGCCGACTGATTGGCTGGCCGAGGCGGTCAGCCGCCACGGTTTCGGGCTCGGGGTGCTGGCCGTCTTCGTCGGCGGGCTGCTGCTCAATCTCACCCCGTGCGTCTACCCGATGATCCCGGTGACCCTCGCCTTCTTTACCCAGCAGGCCCGGGGGGCCAGTCGCCACACGGCCCGGCTCGCCCTCCTCTATATGGCCGGGCTCTCCCTCAGCTACGCCGTGCTGGGAGCGGTGGCGTCGGCTACCGGCGCGTTGTTCGGCTCGTGGCTGCAGTCGCCCATTGTGCTCATCTGGATCGCGATAGCGATCATCGCCCTCTCGCTGAGCATGTTCGGCGTCTATGAGCTGCGCGTGCCACCGGCGATTCTCCAGCGGCTGGGGCGCGCCGGCGCCGGCCATTGGGGAGCCTTCGCGATGGGGCTGGGTGTCGGCGTGGTCGCCGCGCCGTGCGTCGGACCGTTTCTGGTCAGCCTCTTGTTGGTCATCGGCCGGATGGCGGATCCGGCGGCCGGATTTGTGCTCTTCTTCGTGCTGGGGCTCGGCATGGGCTTGCCGTCGGTGCTGCTGGCGGTGGCGGCCCAGCGCCTCGGCCAGCTGCCGAAGGCCGGCGAGTGGCTCGTTTGGAGCAAGAAGGCGCTCGGGGTGACGCTCATCGGGGTCGCAGTGTGGATGGTCAGGCCGCTGCTGCCCGGGCCGCTGCTCACCGGTCTGGTCGTGGCGCTGTGCACCGCCGCCGGCATCTATCTCGGATGGCTTGAGCGCAGCCGCAGCCGCAGCGGCCGGCTGCGGCTGGTGCGCCGCAGGCTCGGTGCGGCCCTGATCGCCGCCGGTGTGGTTGCCGCCTGGCCCCGGCCGGCCAACGGGCCGGCGGTCGCCTGGCAGCCGTATGCCGCTGCGGCGCTTGAGCGCGCCGTGCGCGCGCATCAGCCAGTCGTAATTGACGTCTACGCGGATTGGTGCCTGCCGTGCGTGGAGCTCGACCGCGTCAGCTTCCGCCATCCCGATGTCGTGCAGGCGATGGAGGGGATCGTCCCGCTGCGCATCGATGTGACGCGCCAGGCCTCATCGGATGCCCAGGCGCTGTTTCAGCGCTACGAGGTCTACGGCGTACCGACGGTGCTGCTCTTCGACGGGCAGGGTGTTGAGCGCGCCGCGTTGCGCGTCCTCGGGTTCGTGCCGCCCAAGGAGCTGCGGCGAAGGTTGCAATTGATTCGGTAAATCTCCTTTGTTAGACTACCGCTAGCTCTCTCCTCATCGAAACCAAGGAGGTCGCGATGTTCCGTGGGCATCTGGTCTGGTGGGCGGTCATGGCAGTGGCAATCAGCGGATGCGCGGGGGCGGGCAGCCGCCAGCATCTGGCGCGCTTGCAGTCGCAGCTCGGGCTGTTGGATGAGCGCGTCACACAGTTGGAGCGCATGAGCACGTCAGGATTTTCCAGCACGGAGTTGCCCTCGGAAGGATTCTCCAGCTCTTCCGAGACCGGCTCGACCAAATCGCGTCCATCGTCCGCCGCGACCGTGCGTTCCAAGAGCAGCGCCTCCTCCAAGCCATCCACTCGTGAGATCCAGCAGGCGTTGAAGGACGCCGGCTTTTACCAGGGCAGCGTCGATGGCAAGATGGGGCCGCTGACGCGCCAAGCCGTCGAGGAGTTTCAGCGCGTCAACGGCCTCACCCCCGATGGCGTCGTCGGCCGGCAAACCTGGGCGAAGCTGAAGCAATACGCCGGCCTCTCCGGCTCCGGCGACGCGACGTACGCGAAGTAGTCTCTGCGGCCGGCGCTGCGGCGCGTCATCCATGGCGGTCTTACGGCGCCCTCAGCCTCTCTGGGGCCTCCTGAGCGCCTGCGCGCTTGCCGCCGGCTGCGCCACTCGCCGCCCAGTTGCCTCTCAAATGGCTCCCCCCTCCATGGCCGGCCAGCCCTTCGTGCTCTGGTCGGAGCCGTTCGACGTCCTCGATCCGCTTCGCTGGCGGGAGATCGACGTCAAACGGCGCACGGACTACGCGATCGTCGACCTCGAGGGCCGGCGCTGCCTCAAGGCCCACAGCCGCGACGGAGCCTCCATTCTGATTTCGCCGGTGGGCTTCGATCCCTCCGACCATAAGTGGCTCTCCTGGGAGTGGCGCGTGGACCGGCTGGTGGAAGGGGAGGCGCTCAGGCTCAAGCGCGGTTCCGACGCCCCAGCAAGACTCTACGTCTATTTCAAATCGGCCGGGCTGCCGTGGCAGAAGCGCAACCTGGATTACGTCTGGTCATCGACGTTGCCAGTGGGCACGGTGCTGGAAAGCCCCTACAGCGACTCCTCCAAGATCATTGTCGTGGAGAGCGGCTCCGCCGCCCTGGGGCAGTGGCGGCGCGTAGAGCGCAACCTGCATGATGATTACCGGCGCTGCTTCATGGAGGAGCCGCCGCCCGTGGTGGCCATCGGCGTGATGAACGACACCGACAACACACACAGCGAGGCGCTGGCCTATTTCGACGAGCTGCGCATCGCCCGGGAGCCGTTCGTGCCGTCTGCGGGACGGCGTCCGGCCGATGAGCTGCTCGAGATGGATGACTAACGCCGCGATGAAACAAACCGTGTCGTGGGGTCCGCACGCCGCCGTCGTGGCGGAGGCGCTCAACGGGCTGAAAGCACAGCGCGTCCTGCCGCGTCTGTGGGAGCGCGACGCCTCCCTCTGGTCGACGGATCCGCAGGTACAAACGGCCATCCGCAATCGCCTCGGCTGGCTGACCATCGCCGACGTGATGAAGGGCCGGCTGGAGGCGATCCGCGGCTGCGCCGATGAGATCCGCAACGCCGGCTTCACCCACGCGCTGCTGCTGGGTATGGGAGGCAGCGGGTTGTTTTCCGAGGTGTGCCGCTACACCTTCGGCGTCGTGCCAGGCTACCTGCAGCTGACCGTGCTCGATACCACCGACCCCGCGGCCGTGAAGGCCGCCCAGCAGCAATGCCCGCTGCAACAACTGCTGGTGATCGTCTCCAGCAAGTCCGGCTCAACCGCCGAAGTCTCCGCGCTCTCCAAGTATTTTTACGAGCAGTTCCGCAGCGTGGACGCCAACCCCGGCAGCCACTGCGTGGTCATCACCGATGAGGGCACCTCTTTGGAAGCGCAGGCGAACACCTGGCGTAGCCGGCATCTCTTCACCCACGGCCCGGCGACGGGCGCCGACGTCGGCGGGCGGTTCTCCGCCTTAACGCAATTCGGGCTGGTGCCGGCCGCGCTCATCGGCGCGGACATCGGCCGCCTGCTGGAGCGGACCCAGCAGATGGCGCGCCGCTGCAGCGCGACCATCGCCGTTGAAGAGAATCCGGCGGCCGTCCTGGGGGCAGCACTCGGCGCCTTCGCGCAGCGCGGCCGCGACAAGCTGACCCTGCTTTGCTCGCCGACGCTCTCGAGCTTCGGCACCTGGGTGGAGCAGCTGGTGGCCGAGAATCTCGGCAAGCAGGGCAAAGGGATTGCGCCGATTCTCGGTGAGCCGCCCCGCCCGCCGTCGGCCTACAGCGATGACCGCGTCTTCGTCGCCCTGCAATTCAAGTCGCAGCCGTCGGAGGCGCTCGCCCGCCACGCGCAGGCGCTGGCGGCCGCCGGGCATCCCGTCATCAGCATCGCATGGGATGACGCCTACGATGTGGGCGGCGAGGTGATCAAGTGGGAGCTGGGCACGGCGATTGCCGGCGCCATCCTCGAGATCAACGCCTTCGATGAGCCGAACGTCAAGGAAAGCAAGGATCGCACCAAGGCGCTGCTCGCCGAGTATGCCGCCTCGAAGCGGCTGCCGCCGCAAGCGCCGCTGTTTGAGGAACAGCATCTGGCCGTCTATGGCGCGCCGCCCTCAGGTGCCCCGTCCGGCCTGGGAGCCTGCGTGGCATCGTTGCTCCAGCAGGTGCAGCCCCGCGACTATCTTGCGGTGCTCTCCTTCTTGCCGAGGACGGAAGCGCTCGATGGCGCGGTGCACGCACTGCGGGTGGTGCTGGCGGAGCGGCTGCCGAACGCGACGATGATCGGCTTCGGGCCGCGCTACCTCCACTCGACGGGACAGCTGTTCAAGGGCGGGCCGGCCAGCGGTATCTTTCTGCTGCTGACGGCGGACGATCCCGTGGATCTGCCGATTCCCGGCGAAGCCTTCGGCTTCAGTATCCTCAAGCATGCCCAGGCGCTGGGCGACTTCCAGGCGATGCAGGAGAAGGGCCGCCGCCTGCTGCGTGTCCATCTGCGCGGCGATCTGGAGGCAGGCCTTCAGCGCCTGCAGCAGGCGATCCGCGAGGCCCTCAGCCGGGCTCCTGGCGTCGGCGCACCGGCTGCCTTATAATAAGAATCTTATGGAGCCAGCCTACGCCCACTCCTATTTGTTCATCGGCCTGCTGACCCTCGTCGCCGTGGTGCTGGGGGCCGTGCCGCTGCTGCTCTCAAAGCTGCTCGCCCCGAAGAAGCCAGGCGCTTCCAAGCAAGCACCCTATGAATGCGGGGTGGAGTCCACCGGCGATTCCTGGGTGCAGTTTCGCGTGCAGTATTACATCTACGCGCTGCTGTTCGTCATCTTCGACGTCGAAATCATCTTTCTGTATCCGTGGGCGCTGGTGTGGAAGGAACTGGGGCCGGTCGTGTTTGCGGAAATGGCGCTGTTTCTGGCCATCTTGGCTGTGGCACTCATCTACGCCTGGAAAAAGGGCGTCCTTGAATGGGAATAGGATCAGAATTGCGGATTGCGGATTGCGGATTGCGGATTGAAATTCGCAATTCGCAATTCGAAATTCGCAATGGGCTGTAATGGCTATAGATCAGGGTCTTCAGAGCGAGTTGCAAAAAGAGGGCGTCTACGTCACGACGTGGGACGCGCTGCTCAACTGGGGCCGCGGCAATTCCATCTGGCCGCTGCAGTTCGGGCTGGCCTGCTGCGC
>JACQRD010000051.1 GCA_016206675.1 Candidatus Omnitrophota bacterium | reverse complement strand
GCCGTGCTTCTTGGCCAGGGCCAGCAGCGGCTCGACAAAGCGCCGCTCGCAACTGATCACAATCCGTCCAGCCGATTCTCCAAAAAGAAGTGCATCGGAGCGGATGTTCGTAGTTCGGAGTTCGTAGTTCGTAGTAGGCCCTGCTCCGAACACCGAACACCGAACACCGAACTGAACCGTGGCTCCAATGAGATGCTGCTCATCTATGATGCAGCACTCCGCCAAGGCCACCGCCAACCCGCCCTCCGAGCAGTCATGCGCCGACTTGAGCCACTCTTGTCGAGCCGCCTCCAGCATCACCTGTTGCAGCGCGCGCTCCTGCGCCAGATCAACCCGCGGCGGCCGTCCCGCTTTCTTGCTGTGGATCGCGAGGAGATACTCGCTGCCGCCCAGCTCCTCCCGGGTTTCACCCAGCAGCACGATGACATCCCCCGCATCCTTGAAGTTCGCTGTGAGCGGAAGTTGGAGGCTGGAGGCTGGAGGCTGGATTCGGCCTTTTCCAGCTTCCTGCTTCCAACTTCCTGTTTCGATCACTCCAATCATTCCTACGATCGGTGTTGGGTCAATCGCCCCGCGCGAACCCTGATTGTAGAAGCTCACGTTGCCGCCGGTGACTGGTGTTTCGAAGGCGCGGCACGCGTCGCCGATGCCGCGCACGCATTCACGAAACTGCCACATGATCTCCGGATCGAGCGGGCTGCCGAAATTCAGGCAGTCGGTGATCGCCAGCGGCGTAGCCCCCACGCAGACCAGGTTGCGCGCCGCTTCAGCCACCACCGCCTTGCCGCCCTCATAGGGATCGAGGTAGCAGTAGCGGCCATTGCCGTCGATGGTGGCCGCCAGGAACTTCTCGCTGCCTTTGAGCCTCAAGACGGCCGCATCGGCTCGACCCGGCAGCACGGCCGTATTCGTCTGCACCATGTGGTCGTATTGCTCAAACACGTGCGCCTTATTCGCAATCGTCGGCGAACCGAGCAGCGTCAGCAGCGCGGCGTTGAAATCCTTCGGCTGCGGCAGGCGCTTCAGCGGCCATTGCTGCGCCTTGGAGAGATAGCGCGGCCGCCGCACCGGCCGGTGGTAGACCGGCGCTTCGCTCGTCAGGGCCTTGACCGGAATGTCGGCGACGACGGCGCCGCCGTCTCTGACCCGCATGCGGCCATCGGCCGTCACCCGGCCGATCTCCACTGCGTTGAGGCCCCATTTGGCGAAAATCTTTTTGATCGTGCTCTCGCGGCCCTTCTTCGCCACTAGCAGCATCCGCTCCTGCGACTCGGAGAGCATGACCTCATACGGCGTCATCTCACCACCTGCTGGAGTCGCTGAAAGCGACTGCCGCTTTGCGGCGCGCGCCTTCGGCGCGGCAGCAGGTGGTGGGATCATGCCCTCTTCGCGCCGCGGCACCAGAGCGACGTCGATTTCAATGCCAGTGCCGCCGCGCGAGGGCATCTCGCAGGTGGAGCACGTCAGCCCGGCGGCCCCCATGTCCTGGATGCCAACCACATCGCCCGTCGCCAGCGCTTCCAGCGTCGCTTCAATCAGGCACTTCTCCGTGAACGGATCGCCGATTTGCACCGCGGGCCGGTCCGCGTCGCCCTCTTCCAGGTCGCGCGAGGCAAAGCTGGCCCCGCCCAATCCGTCGCGGCCGGTGGAGGAGCCGACGTAGATCACCGGGTTGCCGATGCCCTGCGCGGCCCCGTGCGCGAGCTGCTTCTTGGAGAGCAGGCCGATGCACATCACGTTGACCAGCGGATTGCCGCGATACGACGGATCAAACAGGATTTCGCCGCCGACCGTCGGCACGCCGACGCAGTTGCCGTAGCCGGCGATGCCCTGCACGACCCCTTCAAAGAGAAAGGCCGTCCGGGCGTCTCCGTCCAGCGGCCCGAACCGCAGCGAATCAAACAGCGCAACCGGCCGCGCACCCATCGTGAAGATGTCGCGGAGAATACCGCCGACGCCGGTGGCTGCCCCCTGCACCGGCTCAATCGCCGAGGGGTGGTTGTGGCTTTCCACTTTGAAGGCGACCGCGACCCCATCCCCGAGATCCACGACGCCGGCGTTTTCTTTCCCCGCCGGCACCAGGATCCGCTTGCCCTTCGTCGGAAACTGCTTCAGATAGATCTTGGAACTCGCATAACAACAGTGCTCAGACCAACTAACACCAAAAATCCCAACCTCTGTCAGCGTGGGTTGCCGACCTAAGATGCGGACGACCTGTTCGTATTGCTGAACCGTGAGATTGTGCGACTTCGCCACCCGCTTCAGCACAGCGACTGGTGTTGCCGAGGCTTCGGCTTGTTGGATGGCGGGTGACGCGGAGCCGGGGCCCCCACGCCGGCCCGCAGGCGGATAAACGGGGGATGGGGGGCAAGGTACCACCGCTTTCCGAAGCAGCCCCCGCCGCCGAGGACCGCCGTGGGGTGGCGCAGCGGCAGGACCCGCCTCAATGACAGCCGAAGCACCATTGTTAGACATTCGCATGTGCCTCAAGCATTGACTCGAAGACCAGCCGGCCGTCCTCAGAACCCAGCAGCGCTTCGCAGGCGCGCTCCGGATGCGGCATCATGCCCAGGACGTTGCCGGCCTTGTTCGTGATGCCGGCGATCGCGTCGACTGAGCCGTTCGGATTTTCGCCCTCGTAGCGGAACACCACTTGCCGCTGGATCTCTTTCAGCTCCTTCGCGTCGATGGTGTACCGCCCCTCATTGTGCGCGATCGGCATGCGCACGACCTGTCCCAGCTCGAACCGGTTCGTAAACGGCGTGTCTGTGCGCTCAACGCGCAGCGTCACCTCCCGGCAGATAAACCGCAGGCCGGTGTTGCGCAGCATGGCACCCGGCAAGAGGCCGCTCTCCAGCAAAATCTGAAACCCGTTGCAGATGCCGATGACCAGCCCGCCGTCGCGCGCGAAGGCTTTGATCGCGCCCATGATCGGTGCGAGGTGCGCGATGGCCCCGGTGCGCAGGTAGTCGCCGTAGCTAAACCCCCCGGGCAACACCACCGCGTCGCAGCCGCGCAGCGCGGTCTCCTGGTGCCACAAGGTCACCGTGGGCTGCTGGAGCACACCTTTCAGGACATGCACGCAGTCCTGGTCGCAGTTGGAGCCTGGAAACACCACCACGCCGAATTTCATCCAACGATCGCCATCAGCGCTGACGTTTCGCCCTTGCCAAAAGCCTCGTAAGATCCAGTCGATCTTGGGGCCGTCCTAACGCTCTCTTGGCCATGATCAACTGCGCAAGCCCCAAGATAGAAATGGAGGTCTTCCCGTAGCGGCTTCTCTTGCGATGCTTCCACGCTTCTTGAGCCGTCACCCCCGGCAGGCTCACGAGGAGATCGATGCGCACCGGAGCTACGCCGATTTGCAGAATCATCTTCGGATCCTGGAAGTCTTCGGGCCTGATGCCCCGCAGCGGCGCTCCAAAGTTTTTCAACGCCGTGTAAACCCGCCGCGGGTCGTTCAGAACCGCGGGAATCCAGACGTCCAAGTCCTTTGTGAAGCGCGGCTCCGCGTAGAAGGCAACGGCATGAGCTCCAACCACGAAGTACTTGACCTTATTGGCGTTCAACGTTCTGAACAGATCTTCGTAGTCTGGGCTGACCACTGGACTTGCCCCGCAATTTTAAGAACTCCCCCACCATGAGCCACACCGCCGACAGGCGAGCTGGCGCCCCGGCCTGCCGCCAGAAGCGCGCGTTGAAGGCCTCTGCCTCGCGCCATGACCGCGCCTTATGCACCTGGACCTTCCGCATGAGGACCGTTTACCGCTCTACTTCCACGTGATAATTCTCGATAATCGGGTTAGCGAGGAGCTTGGCGCACATGCGCTCGACCTCTTTCTTCGCCGTCGCCGCCTTCGCGCCGTTGAGGTCGAGCTCGATGTACTTGCCCATGCGGACCTCGCGTACCCCCTTGAACCCCAGCGAATCCAACGCACTCTTGACCGTCTTGCCCTGCGCGTCCAGCAAACCCGGCTTGAGCGTGATGTAGACTTTGGCCTTCATCACGCAAGCACCAAATCCCAAATCCCAAATCCCAAATAAATCCCAACTTCCAACTCCCAAACTCCAACCCGTTTGGTGCTTGGTGCTTGGGATTTGGTGCTTATTTGGTGCTTGGAATTTAGGGCTTGGGATTTTCTATCGCTGCTCATTGAGCGGCCCCTACCGCTTGGGACTTCTCACCCAAGACGCGGCGGAGGACTTCTTTGTAGGCCGCTTCCACATCGCCCAGGTCGCGGCGGAAGCGGTCCTTGTCGAGTTTCGTGCGCGTGCCGTGCTCCCACAGCCGCATCGTGTCGGGCGAAATCTCATCGGCCAGCAGAATCGTCCCCTTGAAGCGGCCAAATTCCAGCTTGAAGTCCACCAGGTCGATCTTGCGCTCGTTGAAGAAGGCCTTCAGCGCGTCGTTGACTTTGAAGGACTCCGAGCGGATGCGCGCCAACTCCTGCGCCGTCGCCCAGCCCTGCGAGAGAATGTGGTCGTCGTTGATGAGCGGATCGCCCAGCGCATCCGACTTGTAGTGCCACTCGAACACCGGAGGCGTCAGCACGATGCCTTCCTCAATCCCCAACAGCCGGCTCATGCCGCCCGCGGTGATATTGCGGATGGTCACCTCCAGCGGCACGATCGCCACCCGCTTGACGAGCATGGAGCGGTCATCCACCTGCTTGACGAAGTGCGTGCGCACGCCTTTGCCTTCCAAGTAGGTGAAGAGCGCGGCGGAAATGCGGTTGTTGCACACCCCTTTGTCGACAATCGTGCCGCGCTTCTGCGCGTTGAAGGCGGTGGCGTCGTCCTTGAAGTACTGCAGCAGCACCTCCGGGTCGTCCGTCTCGTAGAGGATCTTGGCCTTGCCCTCGTAGAGCTGCTTACCGCGGTTCATTCGGCGGCTCCGTGGTGGGTGGGGCGGCTGGCGGCGACTCGTTGAACAGCTCCGGCGGGATCGGCTGTGGCGGCTCCTGCTGCGGCACGAGCGCGTACGACCAGGTGCGCCGGTCCTTCACGGGAAACGGCAGCAGCTCCATCGCCAGGTCACACGGAATCCACATCCAGATCGGGGCCCGCAGCATCTTGCGGTCATCCAACCGCTGGTAGCCCTCCTTGCGGATCATCACGCGGTGCCAGCCGTACCATTCGAAATCGTAGGTGAGCGGGGATGGGCCCTTGAGCTGGTCGTTCACGTAGATCAGCGCCCCCGGCGGATCCGTCCGTATCGTCAGTGAGCGACGAATGCAACCCGTCGTCAGCAGACAGCAGACAGCAGACAGCAGACAGTGTGAAAGCACTCGCCTGACCACATACTGTGTGCTGTGTGCTGTGTGCTGTGTGCTAGTCATAGGCCCACCCGTTTAAAAATACGGTCCACGTATTTGAGATGCCTCGACGGATCCACACAACGCTGAATGTCCGCGGCGGTCAAATAGCGACGGATGCGGGGATCCGCTCGTAGCCGCTCGGCAAACTCCGCCCCGTTGCGCCAGGCGGCCAAAGCACAGCGCTGGACCAGCTCATACGCCTGGGTGCGGGAGAGCCCCTTGCGCATCAGGACCAGCAGCACCTGGCCGGAATAGGTCACCCCGCGCATGCTCTCCAGATTGGCCCGCATCCGCTGCGGGTGCACGACGAGCCCGGCGATGACCGCGGTCATCGTCCGGAGCATGTAGTCCAGCGTGATCGTTGCATCTGGCAGGATGACGCGCTCGGCCGAGGAGTGGCTGATGTCCCGCTCATGCCACAGTGCCACGTTTTCCATCGCCGTCACCGCGTAGCCACGCAGCAGGCGGCTTAAGCCCGTGATGCGCTCGCAGGCCACCGGGTTTTTCTTGTGCGGCATCGCCGAGGAGCCTTTCTGCCCGTGGCCGAAGGGCTCCTCCGCTTCCTGCACTTCGGTGCGCTGCAGATGGCGGATCTCCACCGCCAGCTGTTCGAGGCTGGTGCCGACAAGTGCGAGTGTGGCCACGTAGGCGGCGTGCACGTCCCGCTGGACGATCTGGGTGGAGATCGGCGCCGGCCGCAGGCTAAGCGCGCGGCAGACCCACGCCTCGACGCGCGGATCGACGTTGGCGAAGGTGCCCACCGCTCCCGAGACTTTCCCGACGCTGATCTGCTGCCGGGCCTGCTGCAACCTGGCGAGGTGGCGGCGGAAGGCGTCGTAAAACATCGCCATTTTCAGGCCGAAGGTGGTCGGCTCGGCATGCACGCCGTGGGTGCGGCCGATGGTCAGCGTCCGCCGGTGCCGCCGCGCCTGTGCGGCCAGCGCCTTCAGCAGCCCCTCCAGATCCTCGATCAGCAGGCCGGTGGCCTGCCGCAACAGCACGGCGAGCGAGGTGTCCAGCACGTCGCTGGAGGTCAGCCCGAAGTGGAGGTAGCGCCCCTGCGGCCCGACGTGGTCTTCGAGGTGCTCGATGAAGGCGATGACGTCGTGCTGGGTCGTGGCCTCTTTCTGCCGCACGCGCTGGAGATTGACCTGTCTGCCGTCCCGTCCGGGACGGGACAGGCAGGCGCGCGCCTTGCGGCGGATGGCGGCGACGGCCGCGCGCGGCACGATTCCCAGCCGGGCCTGGGCGTCGAGTACGAGCAGCTCCACCTCGAGCATCACCTTCAGGCGGTGCTCGTCGTTCCAGACGGCACCCATGCGTGGCAGGGTGTAGCGGGGAATCATCCCACCACCTGCTGGTGTCCCGCCATCCGGCGGGACGGCCAGCACATGATCGCGAAACCATCGAAGCTGGCCAGGCGGCACATCTTCCGTCGTGCTGGCCAGAAGATTCTTGCCTGCATTGAAGTGCCGCCTCCAGCAGGTGGTGGGATCATTGGAAGCTTGCGACTCGGCGGCGCCTGCAGCCCACGGAGTGGGTCAAGCGGACAAGACCCCTACAACCTGAGGTAGATGGTTGGCTAGGCAACGATATGGCGCGCGGTATGGGAGTGCTTCGTTACAAGCGTATTATTCTAGCACGCAATGCGGAAGCTGTCAAAGCGGTCCAGGCTGAACCTTAATGATGTAGCCTGAAGGAGTTATGTAAATTTCCTGCACGCGACCAGGCTCCACGTAGGCGTACGCGGAAGAGCCGTAGACCGCTTCAACCCACGGCAGATACCGTCCCACCCAATACATGCCCTCCCAATACCGGTCGACCAAGTGCGGCTGAAGCGCGTACACCGTCGGCAGATGCGTCCGCTGCTGCTGCAGGTCGGAGAACTGGCCGGAGAGGCGCATCGGGCGATGGTAGCTCTTGATCCCGAGCAGTGCCAGCGCCGGATGCCACTTGACGATGCCGCCGCTGACGGCCCATTGGTCGCCCTGCAGTTCCATCCGGACTTCCGGGCGCTCCGGCGCCATGGGCCGGTAGCGCAGCTCAACACGCTGCGGGGCCAGGCGCTGCGCTGTCACGCGAGCCACCAGCGTTTCGCCAGAAAAAGCCAGAAAGCACTGCCGCAGGATGAGCACAGCACCGAGCAGCAGCCCCAGCCCGGCCCAGAAGACCATGCCGAACAGCCGGCGCAGGCGGCCGATGAGCCCCGGCCCACGCACCAGCCCGATGAGGCGCCAGAGGGCCATTCCCCAGGCAACGACGGTGGCTCCAACCAGCACAGACACCGGAGGTTCTCCTTGTGGCGGTTCCGACGGTGTGTTAGACTACGGGTGATATGTTAGAACTCGCGTTGGGGGTGGGTCAAGAAGAAGTCCAGCGGCTGGTGTACGTGCAGGAGGAGCCTGCGCTGGAGATTGCCCTGCCCCAGGTCTTCGAGCAGCCGGCGCTGGGCAGCCTCCAGCGGGGCAAGCTGGCTAACGTGGAAGCGCTGGCCGCCCACATCGCCAGGCGGCAGCGCGCCGCTCCCGAGGCCGCGCTGGGGCCGGACTACCAGGAGCTGGTCACGGAATTCCAGCCGCTGTTTACCTGGGCCACCGCCTGCTGGGATTACCTCCTCTCAACCGAGGGCTGCCGCTTCGTGCCGCGCGGTCCCATCAACCGCTACGGCATCCGGGGCGACTACCGGGTGGTGACGGATAAGGACTATTCGCGGCTGGTCCACGCCATCTTCCGCCGCTGCGTGCTGGAATTCGACCAGGAGCCGATGGTGCCCACGCTCAGCCAGTGGCTGCGCGGGCGGTTCTGGCCCTTGGTGCTGGAGGCCTACCGGCAGCTGGAGAACCCGCCGGATCCCCGCCAGCGCATCCTGACCCCCTACAGTTACCTGCGCTGCGTGCCGTACCAGTTTCTCAACGACGTCCATCAGGACCTGGTCTATGCCACGACCCGCCGGCTGCCGCAGCGGGAATTCCAGGCGATCGACGCCTATTTCTTCCACTTCTACACCGAGGAGGCGTCCGCGGCAAGTTTGAGCTGCGCGGCGGAAGAGCTGCGCGGCGTGCTGCGCCAGTCGCTGACCAAATTGCTGATCCATCACCGGCTGGTGTACTGCCTGCTGCGACAGATTGAACGGTATTGAGGACGACCGGGCACGTCTTACGGAGCCGTGGAGGAACCTGCATGACATCTGACACCATCACGCCGACGATGCCGACGCGCATCAAGTGGGATATCCTCGCCGGCATTGTGATTGTGCATCTCGGGGCCCTGCTAGCGCTGTTCCACTTCAGCTGGAGCGCCTTCTGGGTGTTCGTCATCCTGCAGCTCGCCACCGGCATGGGGGTCACCCTCTGCTACCACCGCTTGCTGACCCACCGCAGCTTCCAGGTGCCGAAATGGCTGCAGGGGCTGCTGACCTTGTGCGGGGTGCTGGCCCTTCAAGGCGGGCCGCTGAAATGGGTGGCCACGCACCGCGTCCACCATGCCTTCTCCGACCGGCCGAACGACCCCCACAGCCCCAACAAGGGGTTCTGGTGGGCGCACATGCTGTGGCTGTTCGTCTGGGTCGACCAGCTGGATGTTCCTGAACAATTCGTCCGGTTTGTTCCCGATCTCGCCAGGGATCCGGTGCAGCGGTTCTTTGAGAAGGCCAACGTCCCGCTGAACGTGGCCTGCGGCGCGCTGCTCTTTGCGCTCGGGGGATGGGCGATGCTGGCGTGGGGCTTTTTCTTGCGGCTGGTCTTCGTCTATCACGGCACGTGGCTGGTCAACTCCGCCTCGCATTTGTGGGGGTATCAGTCCTACGAGACCAATGAGGGCTCGCGCAACAACTGGTGGGTGGCCCTGCTCTCCTACGGCGAGGGCTGGCACAACAACCACCACGCCTATCCGCACTCCGCCGCGCACGGCTTGCGGTGGTGGGAAGTCGACATCACCTACCTGGCCATCCGTTTCCTCGCTTTCTGCAAGCTCGCGACGCGCATCCGGCTGCCGCAGGGCAACCCGGCGCAATTGCCGGCCTTCAAGCCGGTCGCTGTGCCGAAGCTCAAGCTGCCGGTGCCCAGTCTTTCCGTCTAGTACCGCGCGCACAAGCGAAACAGCCCGCAGGAATTTCCTGCGGGCTGTTTCTTTTCGATATCAGATATCAGATATCTGATATCGATCAAAGGTGGACGAGCTTGCTGGAATAGAGCAGGCCGACCGCCAGCGCGATCAAGACGAACGGGGTGAGCGCGATGAAGACCAGCGTCCGGCGGTCGAGCTTCAGGTGCATGTAGTAGAGGACGACCAGCGCCGCTTTGATGGTCGAGAGGATCACGATGGTCAGGATGACGACCCCGCGCGAAAACGGCAGGATGTGGCGCTCGGAGAGTGCCACGCCGACTAGCATGAGGGCGGCGAGCCATCCCCAGATGATCAAGTATGTCTTAGCCGAAACGTGATGTTCCGCCATCTCCGTTTGTCGGTTACGTCAGTCGGTGACGTAGCCCGTTTCGTCTGTGGGTTACGTCATTCGTCCTGATCTGTGACGAACGACGTCACCGAACTACGACACGGGCAACGTCACCGAGAGACGAACAACGTCACCGAGAGAATAGATAGAGTAGTGGGAACAGGAAGATCCACACGATGTCCACGAAGTGCCAGTACAATCCCGCCCACTCCAGCCGCCGCCGCTGATGCGCCCACACGGCCGGGGTGGCGGTGGAGGAGAGCACGACCAGGTTGAAGACGATCCCGCCGAGCACGTGGAGCAGGTGAAAGCCCGTCAACGTGTAGTAGGACGCCCAGAAGACGCTGCTGCTGGGCAGGATGTGGTGGCTGATCTTGGCGGCGTACTCGATGAAGATCTTGATGAGGACGAAGAGCGCTCCCAGCCCGATCGTCGCCGCCAGATAGCCGCGCACGGCGGCGATCTGCTGCCGGGCATCGGCGGCCAGCGCCAGCACGATGGTCGTGCTGCTGCAAATGAGGATGAGCGTGTTGAGCGTTCCAATGCCGACGCTGAGATGCCCTTCCGGCCCCACCCAGCTTGGATGGCCCATCCGCAGCACGAGATAGGCGCCGATCAAGCCGGTGAAGAACATCACCTCCGAAGCCAGAAAGATCCACATTCCCAGCTTGCCGTTGGGAATGCCGGTGGCCGTCCTCGGCGCGACGTAGGCGCCGGCCACTGCGTGGGCGTGAGCCATCAGGTGCCGGTATCAGATACCAGCCATGGGTCTCAACGGCTGGTATCTGATACGGGGGAGGTGTCGCCGAGCAGTTGGTCGACCTGCTCGGTAGAGTACGAAGCCATCTGCTTGCCGCTGCCGTCGCGGATCAAGATGCCGCCGTCCGCCAGCGTCCGAGCGCTCATCAGCACGCGGCCTTGGGCATCCGAGCCGACGGCCAACGCGCCCTGCCGGTGGATGCGCAGGCTGCCGGCCGGGCGGCCGCGTTGGAACTGCTCGATGTACAGTTCAGCGTCCGGCGAAATCGGCGTGTAGGTCAGCAGGGCCGCGTCGCCTCCGCGAACGAGGCGGCGGGTGCGGGGGCCGCCGGCGTGCGGCGCTTCCACCGGATTCGTGCCGTTCCAAAACTCGATGGAGTTGAACACGATGGCATCCGCCAGCGAGGCGATACCGTAGACCGGCACGGCCGTCAAAATCAAAAACAAGAATTCCCGCGGCCACTTCTCGCCGGCCTGGCTGTTCCAGTGGTAAACCTGCCGGGTGAGGTTGAAGGAGCCGTAGCAGCCGGAGAGGAGCAGCGAACTGGCGAGAAGTCCAAGCGCCAGCCGATGAAACCGCTTCATGGGGCGTAGCGTAACACAGCCTTCTGCGTGACGCAAGTCTTGAAAACACCTCAAGAAAATGGTGCCAGGCACGATTTTTAATTGGTGCCTGGCACCATTTTCCAGCGCAGAAGTACCGTGTCCTACTGGCGCGCGGTCTCCAGCATCCGCTGCGCCTGCTCGGTTGAGTAGGAGGCGACTTGCTGCCCCTTGGCGTCGGCCACCACGACCGTGCCATCGAGCCGGGTGCTCGCGCTGAAGAGCTTGACCCCGTTGGCATCATAGGCCGCCATGCCCTCGCCCTCGCGCTGCATGAGGAAGTTGGCCACTTGCTTGCCGTGCTGATACTGCTCCACCCGGAACTCATCCCCGTTGCGGGAGAGGACCGTTTCGGTG
>JACQRD010000052.1 GCA_016206675.1 Candidatus Omnitrophota bacterium | reverse complement strand
GGGGAACGATCCCCCCACCTGTCTGGCCCGCCATAGGCGGGCCTAAAGAGGCGTCGACCGAGCTTGGGTTCGCTTTCAGCGAACCCAAGACAGGTGGGGGGATGAACCAGAGCAACGGCGCCGTGAGCTCAAACACCAGCAGCACGATGCCAAGCCAGTAGCAGAGCGTTGGGTGTTGGCCCAGCCATCCCCGGAGAGGAAACTCGCGGACCACGCCAATCGCCGGGTAGTGCATCAAGTAGTAGTAGGGGTTGTCGGCAATCCAGTTGCCCCCGCCGGTGAATTTATTCAGGACGGTGTGCCAGTACGTCCACGCCAATTGCAGCTGCAGCAGCCGCTGGACGAAGAACGGGCGCAGGCGCTTGTAGGCGTGCGGTTTGCCGCGGCGCAGGCTGTCAATCGAAAGAAAGTCGCCGTGGTAGCCGGTTGCGCACATCAGCACGAGCGTCACCAGCAGGATGTCGAAGCTGAGCGTGCCGATGTGGTAGTTGTTGAGCGCATAGAAGTAGTAGCAGGCGAGCGTCAGGATGATGCAGCTCAGTTGTGAGAACAGCCCGAGGGTCAAGCTGGCAAGCGAGAGGCAGAAGATCCCGGCCCAGATCCACACCAGCCAGTCTGGGCTGGCGGCGACCATCTGTAGCAGCGGCGCCGGAAAGAAGGAGCCGTTCTGCGTCTTAAACGCCGTGGAGAGGTAGTTGTCCTCCATGTGGAAGAAGGAGGGGATCATGTGGGCGCCGACGGTCCACGCCACCGCCATCCGGAAGAGGCCGAGGCTGACGGAGGGCCGCCGCTGTAAGAACGCCTGATCCCAGATGTGCGTAAGAGTCATGCGACGCTCATGAAGCTGGAGGCTGGAGGTTGGAGGCTGGAAGAGCCATGAATTGAATTGAGCGTTGAACGTTTTTTCTAGCTTCCAGTTTCCAGCCTCTAGCTTCCGCTAATGGCATTGGTACGCGGTTTGGCGCCAGACCGTGTCCGGCTCGTCCACCACGTCGGGATATTGGGCGTAGACGACCACGAACGCCTCGTAATCGGGGAATTTCCGCGTGAGGTACGCACAGAAAGGCCGTGCGGCGCGTGGGGAGAGCACCCCGACGAGGACGTTGCGATGGATGTTGTCGTAGCCGACGCCCTTGGTCGAAAAAATGTCGTGCGGGTCGATCAGCGCGTGCCGCCCATTGCGCAGGCCGTAGACTTCGGCGAACCCGTAGGTTTTGTCGACGTTGAAGAACATGATCCAGCCCGCCGGAGGAAAGAGCAGGGGCCATTTGGGCAGCGGCCGCCCCGCGAGGGGGCTGAGGTAGCTGGCGCGGAACGTCTCGTAAAAGAACAACAGGCTCCAGCAGATGACGAACCACGTGATGGCCCGGTCGCGCCGCCGCAAAATCATACGACTATTATACCGCCGCTAGAGATCGGTGACGTCTATCGGTTACGGTAACGTAGCCGGTGTCGTAGTTGGGTCACGTCGTTCGTCCAGACCAGACGAATAACGTCACCGATAGACGACACGGGCTCCGTCACCGAATACCGTTACCGAACACCGGAGTGGCGTAGTCCAAAAGAACCCCCATGCGGTATAATGCCTCCGCAATGATTCAACCTGAAGAGCTCGACGCCATCCGCCGCATCTATGAGCGGCTTGCGGCCGCGCACGCGGCGGCGCGCAAGAAGCTCGGTCGTCCCCTGACGCTCACCGAGAAGATCCTGATCGCGCACGTGCGCGATCTGGCCAGCCAGGAGTTCGCGCGCGGCGGCAGCTACCTCACACTGCTGCCCGACCGCGTGGCGATGCAGGACGCCACAGCCCAGATGGCGATCCTCCAATTCATGCAGGCGCGCCGCGACACCGTGGCGGTGCCGACGACAATCCACTGCGACCACTTGATCCAGGCGCGGGTGGGCATGGCCGAAGACATGAAGACGGCGCTGGAAGCAAACCAGGAAGTGTACGACTTTCTGCGCAGTGCGGCCGCGCGCTACGGCATGGGTTTTTGGGAGCCGGGAACCGGCATCATCCATCAAGTGGTGCTTGAGGAGTACGCCTTTCCCGGCGGGCTACTCATCGGCACCGATTCGCATACGCCCAACGGCGGCGGGTTGGGCATGCTGGCCATCGGCGTGGGCGGCTCCGACGCCGCCGAGGTGATGGCGGGCCTTCCGTGGGAAGTGAAATGTCCCAAACTCATCGGGGTGCACCTCATCGGACAGCTCAGCGGCTGGACATCGCCGAAGGACGTCATCCTGAAACTCTGCAGCATCCTCACGACCAAGGGCGGCACCGACAGCATCGTGGAGTTTTTCGGCCCCGGCATGCGCTCCATCAGTGCGACCGGCAAGGGCACGATCACCAACATGGGGGCCGAACACGGGGCGACGACCTCCGTCTTTCCCTTTGACGATCGCATGGCCACGTACCTGCGCGCCACGCAGCGGGGGCAAGTCGCCGAGCTGGCCGAGCGACACTGCACGGAGCTTACCGCCGATCCGGAAGTCGAGAAGGACCCCAAACGCTTCTTCGACCAGGTGATCGAAATCGACCTCTCCGCCTTGGAGCCCCACGTCACCGGCCCCCGGCGGCCGGATCTGGCCCGGCCGATTTCCCAATTGAAACAAGACGTGGAAGCAGGAAAGTTTCCACCCCGGATCAAGGCCGCGCTGATCGGCAGCTGCACCAACTCCTCCTATGAAGACATCGGGCGGGCCGCCGCGGTGGCCGAGGAGGCCAAGCAGGCAGGCTTGCAGTCGCAGTGCTATTTTCTGATCACGCCCGGGTCGGATCAGATCCACAACACGATTGAGCGCGACGGCCAGCTGAAATCGCTGGAAGCCATCGGCGGCACCGTGCTGGCCAATGCGTGCGGGCCGTGCATCGGCCAATGGCAGCGGGATGACATCACGCCGGGGGAAGTCAATTCGATCCTCACCTCGTTTAACCGCAACTTTCCAGGCCGCAACGACGGGACGGCGGAAACGCTGGCCTTCATGGGCAGCCCGGAGATCGTCACCGCGATGGCGCTCGTGGGAGACCTGCGCTTTAATCCCTTGAAGGATCCGGTGGTCGCTCCGGACGGGCGGCGCGTCATGCTCCACACCCCGTCGGCGCCGGAGCTGCCCTCGAAGGGGTTTGCGGCAGGCGCCGCCGGCTTCATCGCCCCGAAGCCATTGGCTGAGCGCAAGCGCATTGACGTCGTGATCGCGCCGGCAAGCGAGCGGCTGCAGCGGCTGGAGCCGTTTCCGAAATGGGACGGCAAAGATTTCGACCGGCTGGCCATCCTCATCAAGGTGCAGGGGCCGTGCACGACGGATCACATCTCGCCGGCGGGCAAATGGCTGCGCTTCCGCGGCCACCTGGATCGGATCAGCGACAATCTGTTCACCGCCGCCACCAACGTCTTCACCGGCCAGGTGGGCACCGCTTTCGATGTGCTGGAAGGGCACCTGCCTGCCGAAGCCGGGACGGCGCAGGCAGGAACCAAGCCGATCCCGCAGGTCGCGCGCCACTATAAGGCGCAGGGGCTGGGATGGGCCGCGGTGGGCGACGACAATTACGGGGAAGGCTCAAGCCGCGAGCATGCCGCGATGTCGCCGCGCCATCTCGGCTGCCAGCTGGTCATCGCCAAGAGCTTTGCCCGGCTGCATCTGACCAACTTGAAGAAGCAGGGGATTCTGCCGTGCACCTTCGCCGACGCGGCGGATTACGGCAAGGTGCTCGCCGATGACCGCATCAGCGTGCACGGCCTCGGCGGCCTTTCGCCCGGCAAGCCGCTTGACGCGATGCTGCACCACGCGACAGGGAAAACTGAGCGCCTCATCCTGCACCACTCCCTGACAGCCGAGCAGGTCCGCTGGTTCAAGGCCGGTGCAGCGCTGAATCTTCTTTCCATGGAGCAATTGCGGTAGTCTTAACAATCGAAAGCACCAATGACCACATCCCAAATCCCAAATAAATTCCAAGCACCAAGCTCCAATGTTCGAACGTTTTGTGTTTGGAGTTTGGAATTTGGGGCTTGCTTGGTGCTTGGGGCTTGGTGCTTGGTGCTTTCGTAGGATCTCCCCACCATGGCGCAGCCGAAGGTGTTGGTCGTCGACGACGAGAAGAACATCGCGGAGGCGATCGTCTACAATCTCCAAAAAGAGGGCTTCCGCACCCTAACCGCCCATGACGGCAAGCGGGCGGTGGAGCTGGCTCAGCGCGACGTACCGGATTTGATCACCCTTGACGTTATGCTGCCCGAGATGGACGGCTGGGAGGTCTGCCGGGCGCTGCGGCAGGATCCCCGCACCAAACGGATTCCCATCATCATGCTGACGGTCAAGGACGATGAAGCCGACAAGATCGTCGGCCTTGAGCTCGGGGCCGACGACTATATGACCAAGCCCTTCAGCCCTAAGGAGCTGGTCGCCCGCGTCAAGGCCATCCTGCGGCGCACCAAGGAGCCGGTGGCCGCCGAGGTCGTCAGCATGGGCCAGCTGCACGTGGATTTCGGCAAGCACACCGTCAGGGTCGGCGGCAAGCCGGTGGAGCTGACCAGCAAGGAGTTCGAGCTGCTGCACGCCCTGCTGGAGGCCAAGGGCCGGGTGCTGGGGCGCGACTTTCTGCTCGACCGCGTCTGGGGGCTGGAGCAATCTATGGAGATCGAGACACGCACGGTCGATGTGCATGTCGGCCAGCTGCGCCGCAAGCTGAAAGGAGAAGCCAAGCGCCTCGTCACCGTCAAGAACGTGGGGTATCGTTTTGATGTGGAATAAACCGCAGTTTTTCCTGCCGTCTCCACGCAGCCTCGTGTGGGTCTTCACCCTCATCATCTTCTTCGGCATCGCCGTCTATGTCTTGACCATTGGTTGGCTGGATGTGAATGAGTGGTGGGCGTTCTTGATCGGCGCGCCGTTCGCGCTGGCGTTGGCGGCCACGCTGTCGGCGTGGGTGGCACAGCCCATGCGCCAGCTGGCACGGGCCGCCAATGAGTGGTTCGCCGAAGTGGAGCAGGGGATGGCGGAACTGAAGTCGCAGCACAGCCAGGCACAGGCGATCCTCGACAGCATGGTGGAAGGGGTCTGCGCCCTCGACCGCGAGGGACGGGTGCTGTGGATCAATCGTTCGGCGGAGCGCCTCTTTAGCCTGCAGCCGCAGGACGCCACGGGCAAGCGGTTGGCCGAGTTGATCCGCCAGCCGCAAGTGGAGACGCTAGTGGCGGACGTGCTCGCGAAGCAGCAGCCGGAGACCCGCGAGGTGCAAGTACTCGGGCCGGCCGAGCAGACGATCCGGTTTCAAGCCACGCCCTGCGAAGGAGCGGAGGCGGCGGCGGCGCTGGTGGTCGTCGCCCAGGAGGTCACCGAGGTGCGGCGGCTTGAGCGCATGCGGCGCGACTTCGTCGCGAACGTCTCCCATGAGCTGAAAACCCCAGTGACGTCGATCAAGGGGCTGACCGAGACGCTGCTGGGCGGGGCGCTGGAAGACGCGGCCAACAACCGGCGCTTCGTCACGCTGATCGATGATGACGCCACGCGGCTCACACGGCTCATCGACGATTTGCTGGAGCTCTCGCAGATCGAGTCAAAGGTAGCCCCGCTGAACGTCCAGCCGGTTGAGCTGCGGAAGTTGTTCGAAGAGCTGGAAGTCCGCTTTCGCAACCAACTCGCCGCCAAGCAGGTGACGTTTGAGCTGAAGATTCCCACCGGGTTGCCGCCGGTGAAGGGCGATCCGGATAAGCTGCGGCAGATCTTCGTGAATTTGCTCGATAACGCCATCAAGTTCAACCGCGCCTCCGGCCGCGTGACCGTCACCGCGCAGCCGGATCAGGGATGGATGCACGTCACCGTGGCGGATACCGGCACGGGCATTCCCGACGCCGATCTGCCGAGGATTTTCGAGCGCTTCTACCGCGTCGACAAGGCGCGCTCGCGCGAACTCGGTGGCACCGGGCTGGGGCTGGCGATCGTCAAGCACCTGGCCGAGCTGCACCAAGGCCGCGTGACCGTCGCTAGCCGCCTCGGCGAAGGCTCCGCGTTTACGGTGACGCTTCCTGCTCATGCCCCGTAAGCGGCCGTTTGGGGTGACGGTCCTCGGCGTGGGATTCATCGCCACCTCGTTGCTGCAGCTCACCGCACTGCTGGATCTCCGCCACTATCGGTATCTCTTCCAAAATTGGCCTGGGGAGTTTCTCCTGCTGCGGTTTGCCGCGTCCTGGGTGATGCGCATCCTGGGCATTGCCGCGGGTCTGGGACTCCTCGCGCAGGATGAGCGGGCGCGCAAGGCCGTGCTCGGGCTGTCGTGGTTCACGATCCTGACCGTCTATTGGAAGCATCCGTATGACGGGTTCCTGCGGCACGTTCGATACGTGAATGACATGCTCGACGGCCTGCTTGAACAGTTGCGGATCAGCCTGCCTTCTCTGGCGCTGTGGTCATGCATCACGACGATGGTGTTTGAGGTGGCCTGCGCGTCGGTCGTGCTCTATTACCTGACCCGCCCGCGCATCAAGGCGCACTTTGCCACGCCCAAACGGTGACTGCGCCAGGATGCCCGGTGAGCGCATCACCAACAGCTATGGGTTGCTTGAGCGCTACTTGGCTTCTCGCAGGGCGCGGATGGCCGACCGGCTCATTCCTTCGACGTTGCGTGGCGGCCGGCTGCTGGATCTGGGGTGCGGGTGGACGCCGGTCTTTCTGCTGACCACCCGCTTTCAAGAGAAGGTGGGCATTGACAGCGCCGTCAAGCGATACGAAGGGCGTGAGCCCATCATCCTCCGAACCATGGATCTCGAGGAGATGGAAGCCCTCCCGTTTCCGGATGCGCATTTTCATGTGGTGACCATGCTGGCCGTCTTCGAGCACATTGCGCCGCATGCCTTGCCCAAGCTCCTGCAGGACATTCGCCGGGTCCTGAGGCCTGGCGGCCGTTTGATTCTCACCACGCCATGCCCATGGGCGGACCCCTGGCTGCAGCTGATGGCCCACGTCGGCCTCGTGAGCCGCGAGGGCATGCAGCAGCATCGCGGTCGCTACACGCGGCGGATGATCGCGCGGCACGTGGAGCAGGCCGGATTCGATCCGCGCAAGATGCGATTCGGGTACTTTGAGGGCTTCTTCAACAGCTGGATGTCGGTGGACGTCTAGCGCATCCGGTGAAGCTGTCAATCGTCATTCCGGTCTACAACGAGGCGCGCACGATCGAGCCGCTCATTCGCAGTCTCCTCGCCCTGTCGCTGCCGGTGGCCTCCGAGCTCATCATCATCGATGATCACAGCGAGGATGCGACGTCCTCGATCCTCGAGCGCCTTCGCCACACGGCGGACGGCGGGCGCTTGTCCATCATCCGTTTCGTCACGAATCGCGGCCGCGGCGCGTGCATCCGCGAGGCGCTGCGCTGCGCCACCGGCCAATGGCTGATCGTGCAGGACGCTGACCTGGAATATTCTCCGGAGGATATCCCCGCCATGCTGGAGCCCATCCTGCAGGGGCGCACCGACGTCGTCTACGGCAGCCGGTTCCTGCACCGCAAATGGCCGACGGGGATGTCGTGGCGCAATTATCTGGCCAACCGGATCTTGGCGTGGGCGACGAACCAGTTGTATGGTGCGCGGCTCACGGACATCATGGCCTGCTATAAGCTCCTGCCATGCGAGCTGCTGCGGTCGATGGATCTTAAGGCCGATCGGTTCGACTTTGATGCGGAACTGACGGTCAAGCTGCTCCGGCGAGGATGCACCATCCGGGAGCATCCCGTGGCCTATTGCGGCCGCAGCTACCGGCAAGGCAAGAAGATCACGCCGAAAGACTTCTGGCAATCGCTCGCGCTTCTGCTGCGCAGCGCCCTCAGGAGCGCGTGACCGTCCCCTTTGCGTTCTTACCTACTTTTTATGCGCCCCTTAAACCCTCCTGACGCTCCCTCTCTACCATTGCGTCTGACCAATACTGGATGGCGGCACAAACAACGCCGGCTGGGTCACGAACTTCTGAATCGGCAGGCCGTTGTAGCTTTACACAGAGCTTACATG
>JACQRD010000048.1 GCA_016206675.1 Candidatus Omnitrophota bacterium | reverse complement strand
TGGTGGAGCAGAGGGGGATCGAACCCCTGGCCTCGACAGTGCGATTGTCGCGCTCTCCCAGCTGAGCTACTGCCCCACGCGCGGGCTATTCTGGCACCAAAGCCCAACGCCGTCAACCCGCCGGAAAAACGAGCAGGCCGTCACCCGAGGGCGACGGCCTGTTTGTCAGCGTCACACACGAACCAAGATCCCGCGGCCTAGGCGCAAGGACCCAGCCACGTCATCGTGATGGGATCCGGCAACGCGGAGTCCAAGTTCACCCCGCTGCCCGCGCACGGTCCCGTCCCTCCGCGAGTCGCCGCGGGAGTAACCTGGACGGTAATCGGCACCGTGGCGCAGTTGATCACGTAGCCGCTGAGCGCCGTCAGGTTCCACCGCGAGGTCAACGCGGCATTAAGCGTCGGGTCATCGACGTCCAGCTGGGTAAAGCTGGTCGGTGCCACCCCATCCGACTGCACGCAGAAGCGCTGGATGGAACCGCGCAGCTGGCCCAAGATCGTGACCATCTCGGCCGCTCGCGAGCGTTCCACCGCCCGGAGGTAGCCTGGCAGTGCGAGCGCCGCCAGGATCCCGATGATGATCACCACCATCAGGAGTTCCAGCAGCGTGAAGCCGCCTCGCTGGTTGAGTCGTTGTGTCATTGCATCCTCCTCTTGGTATCGATCATAATGATATCGTCCTGCCACTACACGTCCCGAACGTCCTTGCCGTGCAGCGTGCCCACCCGTCAGTGTCCCAGGCTCTCACCTCCCTCCGCTATTTGATGTTGACGCCGCTTGACATCTTAAAGATCGGCAGAAAAATCGAGAGCACGATGACCAAGACGAGCCCTCCCATGAACACAATCGCGAACGGCTCGAAGAGTTTGGTCATGCGGGCGATCAGCGTCTCCGCACGCTCCTCGTAGTAGCTGGACACCCGCCCGACCATCTTGCCGAGTTCACCGACTTCCTCACCGACGAGCACCATCTGCACCGCCATGGGAGGAAACAGCTCGATTTTGGCCATGGGCTCCGCCATCGGCTTGCCTTCCTTGACCGCTTCCCGGACCTCGCCGATGGCCTGCCCATAGAGCTTGTTGGTCGCGCTGTTGGAAAGGATCTGCAGGCTGGAGAGCAGCGGCACGCCGCTATCGAGGAGCGTTCCCAACCCCTGCATAAACTCGGCCAACTGCGCATAGGTCATCAACCTCCCCAGTAATGGCAGCCGCAGGATCAGCCGATCCGCGGTCCACTGGCCAGGTTCGGTGCGCAGATAGCGGATGAGCAGATAGCCGATGGCGCCCGCCGCCACGATGATCGCCACGGCATACTTCCGCGATATCTCGCTGGCGGCCAGCACGAGTTTCGTCAACAGCGGCAGCTCCATGCCCATGGATCCGAACATCGAGCTGAACTTCGGGATGATGAAGTACATGAAGACGACCATCACCAGCGCCGAGGCGCAGATGAGAAACGCCGGGTAGGTCATGGCCGTCTGGACTTCGGTGCGCAGATGCCGCGACCGCTCGAAGTGGCGAGCCAGCTGCTGCATGGCCTCAGCCAGATGGCCGCTGGCTTCGCCGGTTTCCACGAGGTTCAACCACATCGCCGAGAACACCGCCGGGTGCGTGGCCAGCGCATCTTTGAGCGTGCGGCCTCCCTCGACATCTTTGCGCACGTGGTCGAGCGCACTGAGCAGCATGCGGCTTTCTACCTGGGCGGAAACTACTTCGAGGCTCTTCAAGAGAGGCACGCCAGCTTCGACCAACGTCGCCAGCTGCTGGCAGAGCAGCACGTGGTCGCCCACTGTGACGCGCCCGTGCATACGGCGCGCCTTCACCCGCCGCACGGACACCGTGAGCCGCTTGCTCATCGGAGAGGCGACGGCCTCGGCGAACCCCAGGGACACCACGAACAAGCCGCGGTGCTGGAGGCTGGTCAGGGCCTCGTCCTCGCTCGCCGCGTCGAACCGGCCGGTTTGGATGGTGCCGTCACGGGCCCGCGCGGTATACGCAAAGTGCGGCATCAGCGGTCCAGCAGCACGACGCTCTCCAGCTCTTCCAAGCTGGTGAGCCCCGCGCGCACCTTTTTCAATCCTTCATCCCACAACGTGCTCATCCCACCCGCCACCGCCTGTTCTTTCAGCACGTGAGCGGGCGCACCCTTCGCGATGGCGTCCCGCAGCTCACGCGTGGGCACCATGACCTCATAGACTCCCACGCGCCCGTGGTAGCCCTGCGTGTGGCAATAGTCGCATCCCTTCGCCCGGTAGAGCAGATCCTCCGTAATGCGAAACCGGCTGCGGATCTCCTCCACGGGCTCGTAGGCTTCTTTGCAACGATCGCAGAGCTTGCGCAGCAGGCGCTGCGCGCCCACCAGGCTGATCGTTGAGGAGAGCAGATAGGAAGCGATGCCGATGTCGACCAGCCGGCTGACGGCGCTGGGCGCATCGTTGGTGTGCAGCGTTGTGAAGACCAGGTGGCCGGTGAGCGAGGCCCGCACGCAAATCTCCGCCGTCTCCTGGTCGCGCGTCTCCCCCACCATGATGATGTCCGGATCCTGCCGCATGAAGGCCCGGAGGGCCGAGGCGAAGGTGAGGCCGATTGAGGGCTTGACTTGCACTTGATTGATCCCCGGCAGCCGGTACTCGACCGGATCTTCCACGGTCAGAATATTTTTGGTGGGGGAGTTGATTTCGTTGAGCGCGGCGTACAGCGTGGTCGACTTGCCGGATCCGGTCGGCCCGGTAATGAGCACGAGGCCGTAGGGGTCGTGGATGGCCTGCCGCAGTGCTATTAGCGCTCGCTCGTCAAACCCCAGCTTCCCGATGTCGAGGAGGGCGGCGGACTTATCAAGGATGCGGATGACCACTTTCTCCCCGTAGATTGAGGGAATCACCGACACGCGGAAATCGATGGTGCGGCCTTCCATCATCATGGTAAAGCCGCCGTCTTGCGGTAAGCGTTTTTGGGCAATGTCGAGTTTACAAAGGATTTTAATACGGGATACGATCGCCGCATGATATTGCTTGGCCGGCGGCGAAATCTCCCTCAAGACGCCATCGATCCGGTAGCGCAGGTTGATCCCGTCGCGAAACGGTTCAACGTGAATATCGCTGGCCCGATCCTTGATCGCCTGCCGGATGATCAAATCCACCAACCGGATGACCGGCGCAGCATCCGCCGCTTCCCGTAAGCGGTCCAGATCCAAGGCCTCGATCTCTTCCGCCGCACCGGCGCTCGTATCCACCACGTCGTAGGAGCGGCCGATGGCTTCCTTCAACATCGAATCCGACCCGTAAAACCGGTCGATGGCCAGCTCCAGATCCGCTTTCGTGGTAATCAGGGGGTCGATATCGCAGTGCGTCATGCGGCGAAGGTTGTCGAACACGATCAGATCCAATGGATTGATGCACGCCACGGTGAGCAAATTCATGGTGCGCGATACGGGGAGCATCTGGTGCTGGCGTGCGAACTCCTCTGGCATTAACTCCGCCAACTGCTGGTCCTTGTGGGGCATGAGCAACCCTGAAGCCTGCGTCGCCATGGGAATGCCGAGCTGTTTGCTCAAAGCCGACGCGATATCCAGCTCCGTGGTCAGGCCAAGCTCTACGAGCACTTCACCGATGCGCTTGGTCGTTCCCTGTTGGAATTGCAGCGCCTTCTGCAGCTGCTCCTGAGTGAGCAGCCCGCTCCTGATGAGAATTTCTCCCATCTTCTCGGCGGTTTTCAGCATAAACTCGTTACTCCAACGCGTTGAGCCGCTGTTCCATCAGCTCCGACCGGCTGCCGGCTCCCTCTTGCTCGCGCGCCCCCAATGGCGACTGCGGGCTGGCCGCCAACTGCGACTCCGAGGGCTCGTCAAGAATGTGCGGGGTCACGAACGCAATCAGTTCGGTCGTGCTGTCGTTGATCTCCGTGTTCTTGAACGCCTCGCCGATGAAGGGCATGCCGGAGAGAATCGGCACGTGCTTCAGGGTATGCTCGTCCGAGCGGTCGATGAGGCCGCCGATCACCAGCGTGTCGCCTGAGCGGATCCGCACCAACGTGCGCGAACTGCGGGTCTTGGGGTCGCGCGGCGTGGCCTGGCCGGATGGGGGGTTGATCTTGGAGGCGATCGTCTTCGTCACGGTCGGCTCCACCAGCATCGTGATGTAGTTCTGCTCGTTGACCTGGGGGGTCACCACCAAGACGACGCCGGTGACCGTGCGCTCCGGCTTCGAGGTCGTGGTGCCCGTGGTCGCCTGGCTCGCATTCTCAAATCCAATCGCTTCCTCCGATGTGAGCCGGATGAGCGCGCTCTCGTTGTCCAGCGTCAGGACTTTGGGCCGCGCGAGAATCTTCGTATCCGTATCGCTTTGCAGCGCCTGCAAGACGGCCGTGGCGGAGGTTGACCCGGTCGTCCCAAAGGTGATGCTGCCTTTGGTTTGGCTGAGGTCTGGGGGAGAGATGTTGCCCTGGCCAAAGGGTTTGCCCCAGGAGGAGGAAAACGGAAAGTGGGTCTGTCGGCTGGCCGGCACCAGAGAGAACAAATCCCCCTCCGAGCCCTGCCCCCACTCGATGCCCAAATCCTTCAGCTTTCCCACGGTGGTTTCGATCAGCTCGGCATCCACCAGGATCTGCGGCGTGCGCACATCCAGCGCGCTTAACGCGGCTTCGACGCGGGGGAAATTCTCCTGAACGTCCGTCACCACCAAGCGGTTCGTCCTGGCGTCCACCACCACCATCCCGGCAGGGGTCAACAGTTCCTTCACCACACTGTCGATGCCAATGCCCTCCTCCGAGCCCCCCGTTGCGCTTGCCCCCCCTGCGCTGCCCTGGGCGGACGACTTCGAGGTGATCTTGCTCTCAAAGGGGGTGATGTCGGCGAACCGGGCTGACGCTTTTGCCAGGACCGACTTGGACACCCGCGCGTAGCGCAACTGGTAAATGCGGGTGATCGTCGGCGGCCCTTGCCGATCCTGCTCCAGAGACTTGACGATGTAGATCTCGCTGCCCGGCATCCGCTCATAGGTCAGGTTGGCCGCCTTCAGGATTTGGTCGAGAGCGTCCATGACGGTGACATGATCCAAAAAGAGCGTGACCGGCTCAGCCGCCACATCTTTTCCGGCGACCAAGTTGATGCCGGTTTCCTTCGAAAAGGTCTTCAGGACATCCTTCAGGTCCGCATCCTGGAATTCCATGGTGACGCGCATGGGCTGGCCCGTGTCGTTCAGCGACGTTGCGGCGACATCGGCCGCGGGTTTGGTTCCGGCTGGCGCACTTTCCTCCCGCTCGTTAGCCGCCACCGTTGTTGCGACGGACACCGCACCCGCCGCCAGGAGCACGCTTGCCCACTGCCACTTGCCCATGCTTACCTCCCCCAATTGGCTACTCGAGGCCGCTTGCCGCCCGCCGAAACGTTCGACGTCTGGAGCAGGATTTCTCTGCCATTGAATTCGACCGTCACCCCCTCAGGACTGATGCGTTTCACCGTCGCCCCCTGCACATGGTCGCCGATGCCGTAGACCTCACCGTTGATCAAGGCCCGCGGCTGGACCGACCACCAAATGCCCGAGAGCAACAACGTCGGGAGCGGGAGAGGGGCCGGTCGGGCAGCCGAGGCGACCGGCACGGCTTGCGAGGCCATCGGTGCGGCGGCGGCCTGCGCGGGAGGGGGCGGCAGCAACTCCTTGAACGGATCCCGGAGATCCTGCGCGGTGTAGGCCCGAATCGGCGCCGCTTGCCCCGGACGCGCCTCTTCGACCTGCATGATCTTCGGATCCATGATTTCCCAATGCTTCTTCATGAGATCCGGCAGAAGAGATTCCGCAGTACGCGCTGCACTGGTCGGTGCCGGGCCGGCTCGCCGGCTGATCAGGCCGCTCCGTGAAAGAGCGTTCAACAACACAACCCCAAACACCACGAAGAGCCCGATGACCGCATACTGCTCGATTTTCGCCTTGCTGGCCGCGCTCACCATCTCAGGGCGATGTCCTGGCTGGGAGGCCCGCTGTTGCATCGAGGACCGGTGGAACGTACACGGTGCTCAGCACAAGCTGGACGGCGGGTTTGCCCATCCCGTCCTTTAACGAAGGGGTCACGGCGAGGTGGTCGACACGAATGAAGCGACCGGATCGTTCCAGATGATCCAAAAATGCGCCGAGCTGGTGGTAGGTCGCGCGAAATTGGAGGGTGAGCTCCAGCCGCGTAAACTGCTTGCCCGGCTGGATGTTGCCCTGCTGGATGGAGGAAAGATCAATGCCGATCTGCTGGCTGGCGGCCACGGCCTCGCGCACCAGCCACGATGGCTCCGCTTCCGGCGGCAACTGGGCATGGTACCGCTCCAGCTGCTCGAGGAGTTCAGCGGTGTCCTCCTGGACGCGCTGATCCGTATGTTCTTGGATGGTGCGCTGCTGGATCACGTGGCCTTGTCCACGCTGTCGAGCATAAATGGTATTGTAGCCGACCGCGTAGGCGAGCACAAGACCCGCAACCACCCCAAGCAGCGCAGGCTTCATGGTCATAATCTCCCACTCGACTGGCAATCGAGCTGAAACGTTTTGTACGGGTGGGCCCGAGGGTTTTGAGCATTGTCGCTGGCGGCGTCGACCTTTCCCACGCGCACCTGCCCCAAACCGCGCTGCAGCTGCGGGCTGCTCTTGACCCGCGCTTCGAATTCCTGGATCGCCTGCAGCTCCTGCCCGCTGGCCCCGAGGAAGCACGCGCCGCTGACGACGAGCTTCGCCTGCCGCCCGAGGTTCATCTTGCCGCCGGCAGCCGGACTGGCGGCATCGAATCGATCCTCGAAGGTCACCCCCGTGAGCCACACCCCGTCGGGAAGCGACCGTGCCAAGGCGTCCAGCTTCTCGGCCACGCGGGGTCGCTGATCCATGAGCCGCTTCAGCAACTGCAGTTGCCGGTCCGCCTGTTGCTGCGTGGATTGCAAGACGTCGGCCGTCATCAGGCTCAGGCCAAATCGATCGGTGGGGCGCGCTTGCTGGGCGGCCTCTAACCGATGCTGCGCCTTCGAAACTTCAAGGCTGCCCATGATCCACAGGGCCATGGAGCACCCCACCGCAGTGACGATCGCCGACCGGACCGCCACGGGGTGCTTCACCAGTTCTTTCAGCTCCGCGATAGTCGGCAACGGTTGCGGTGTCCGCTCCACCGAGACAGCAGGCCCCGATGCCTCGCGGGCAAGCAAGTTGAGGCACCAGCCGGCTTGCCCCCCCGGCTCCCGCTGTAAGAGGCTGGCCGCGGCCGAGGAGAGCGGTGCGCCTTGCTTCCCCTCGGCGAGCAGCGACCGCATGGACTGCACGGGGGACGGCAGTGCTGCGCTCAATCCCTGCTGATAGCGCGCGACGGTCTCTTCGTCACCGACCAGCCAGACGGTCGAAAAGGAGGCTGAAGGGTATTCCCGTTTGAAAAAGTCCATGGACACGCTCAATTCGCTGACCAGCCGTTGCAGCGTCCCGTCCCCGGGCGCTGCTATGCCCTGAAGGTCCCGCGTCAGATGCGGCAACCCCGACCGGGTGATGACGAGGTGAGCCTGGTCGCCGTGCAACTCCACAATGCAATGAAACGCCTTGGGCGACTGCGCGTTGACCCCTTTCGTCAATCTCGCCAGGCTCTGGCTGACCGGTTCAATGATGGTTGGTTGAATGCCGGCGGCGCTCAGCGCGGCGCGCAGCCGTCCGAGCACCTCCAAGGGGACGGCAGTTAAGACAATTTCGAGCGGTTCCTGCGCCTCTGCACCGGCGCCTGAAGAGCGCGCCGATGAGACCACCCGGTAATCCCATGCCAGCCCATCCATCTTGAAGGGAACGTACTTGCGGGCCTCAAACTGCACCGCAGTGTCACGTTCCGCTTTCGGAATGAAGGGCAGCATGAAGAAGCGCGTTAGAATGTCCGTGGAGGCGAGGGAGACGGCAACCACGGGAGCCTTCAACTGCGAAGCCGCCAACAGCTGCTGGAGGGCACCCGTCAGCGCCCCGGGTGTCTCTTCGGTGATTGGCGCCTGGGCCCGTCCCAGAGATTTCGACCCCTCCTCCCATACCAGTTCGACGCTGTCCGGACGGATCACCAGCGCGGCCGAGGACTGTCGTATCCTCCGGCCCAGCTTCGGCACCGACAACGCGAATTGAGGCCACCAGGTCATCGCATTTCCTTAGAGCGCCTTTCATAACCTCGCGCGAGCCGCGTTGCGAGCGCCCGGCCCCGAGGCCAAGGCGCGACGACGCCGGCGTACTCGCAGCAGTACGCCAAGGAGGAGCAACGCCGGCCGCGGGGTCCGGCCGCCGCAACCCATTGGCTGACGATGGGCTG
>JACQRD010000047.1 GCA_016206675.1 Candidatus Omnitrophota bacterium | reverse complement strand
GCTGGGAGAGCCGCGTGTAATGGCGGATGACGTCAAACTCTGCCACCTCCGGAAGCGGCGGCGTGCCAGCGCGCACCTGCTCAGCCGGCAAGAGCTCCGAGGGCGAACGCGAGGGCACATCGCCGGGCGGCAAACGATACCCGCGGCGACCTGGCACCGACTGCTCAAAAATTAGTGACCTGCTCACGTTGATGACCTCTGTCCTTTAAACGGCATCAACGTAGGGCAATTACCCCATCCATCTTTCACAGCGATCACTCGTAATAGACTTCCCATAAGCACGAGCCAGATGCCGAAGGCAACCAGCATTGAAGATAAGCGGAACTCTCCCTCAAGCCATCGTTGGACAGCTACGAACACAAACGAAAACAGCATGGTAAAACCCCACAACCACGCGCTCAGACGTGGCGCCAGCAATTCTCCTCCGCATTCCCGACACTCCACGATCAGAGTTCCCCATGTCCTTGCTCGCTGCCATGGCCACCGGTGCTTTACGCGAAGCCTACAAATCTGTTTCTGACAAAGGGGGCACACCGTCATACTGGAGTAAAACTCTTCAATACTTCAACCGTCCGGTCGATTGCCTCGCGGCTGGCCAGCTCGGTCACGCACCACAGCGATGCCTGGGGCATCCCCGGGAACCAGTCAGTGAGCGGCAGCCCGCCGATGATGCCCGCCCTCGCCAGACGTTTGTTAACCGCTTCGGCGGTCATCGGCGGCTCGTACTGCACGGTGAACTCGTTGAAGAACGGTTGGTCGAATGCCGGATGGATCCAAGGGATTTCCCGCAACCGTTCGTACGCATAGTGCGCCTTCTCAAGATTCAGCTGGGCCAGCTCCTGCATGCCGTGCGGCCCCATCAAGCTGAGGAAGATCGTCGCCCGCAGCGCCAACCACCCTTCGTTCGTGCAGATGTTTGAGGTCGCCCGCTCCCTGCGGATGTGCTGCTCCCGTGTTTGCAGGGTGAGCGTAAAGCCGCGTGCGCCGCTCTGATCCACGGTGCAGCCGGCCAGCCGGCCGGGGATGCGACGCAGCAGCGCCTGCGTCGTCGTAAACACTCCCAATCCCGGCCCGCCGTACGCCGGCGGGCTGCCCAGGCAGCGGCCTTCCGCCACGGCGATATCCGCCCCGTACGCGCCGGGCGGCTGCAGCAACCCCAGGCTGACCGGGTAGACAGAGGCCGCAAACAAGGCCCCCACGCGGTGCGCCAACTCGCCGGCCTGCGCCATCGGCTCCAGCACCCCGAAGACGTTGGGCTGCTGCAGCAGCACGCAGGCCACATCATCCCGCGCGGCCTTGCCGAGCGCTTCAAGATCTGTCACGCCGTTCACTGTCGGAATCTCCTGAAGCACCGCGGGCATGCCGCTGACATAGGTGGCGATGACCTGCCGCGCGTGAGGATGCACCGCCTCCGAGATGAGGACCCGCGGGCGTTCCGTGGCGCGCAGGGCCAGCACCACCGCCTCCGCCGCGCTGGAAGCCCCGTCATAGAGCGAGGCGTTGGCCACGTCCATCTGCAGCAATTCGCAGACCATCGTCTGAAACTCATAGATGGCCTGCAGCGTGCCCTGGCTGGCTTCCGCCTGATACGGAGTGTACGGGGTCAGCCACTCCCCGCGCGCCGCCAGCGCATCCACCACTGTGGGAATCACGTGGTGGTAGGCGCCGGCGCCGAGAAAGGAGCTGACGGCCTCCAGCGACCGGTTGCGGGCGGCCAGCTCGCCGGTGAGCGCGAGAACCTCCGATTCCACAAGACCCGGCGGCACTTCCACGCTGCGCTGGTGCAGCGCCGGCGGGACCACCGCGATCAGCTCCTCGAAGGAGCCGACCCCGATGGTGCGCAGCATCTCTTTCAACTGCGCGTCGGTATTCGGCACGTAATCCATCGTCTTCCTACTGTGTGCTGTCTGCTGTGTGCTGACTGCTACTGATGCGTCCCTGCTTGGAGTTGCTTCTCATACGCGCCGGAACTCAGCAGCGTCGTGAACTCCTGCTGGCTGGAGGGCCGAATCGCAAAGAGCCACCCCACCCCGTAGCAATCTTGGTTGATCACCTGGGGCGATTTCGAGACGGCCTCATTGACCCGCGCGATGGTGCCGGAAACCGGCGCGTAGATGTCGAAGGCGGCCTTCACCGACTCGATCACCGCCGCCGCCTCGCCCTGCTTGACCGCGCGGCCCGCCTTGGGCAGCTCGACGAAGACGATATCCCGCAGCTCTTCCTGCGCGTGGGTAGTGATGCCGACGACCGCCTCCTCGCCGTCGCGCCGCGCCCACTCATGTGTCTTGGTGTACAGCAACTCCGAGGGGTAAGCCATGACTACGTCAATCGCTCCACGGTTGGCGCTCCGCTTGTGAGCGCCGGTTGCGTCCGCTCGCCTTTCCAAAAGGGCAGCTTCACCACGGTGCCGGTGTGGCGCTGGTTGCGCACCGTCATCGCCAGCGGCGTGCCCACCGCCGCATACGCCGGCTCCACGTAGCCCATGCCCAGCGGCTTGTTCAGAATCGGGCTGTAGGTGCCACTGGTCACCGCCCCGACCTTCAACCCGGCGGCCTTGCCCGATACGGCAGCCAGCTCAAGGCCGGCGCGCGGCACCGGCCCCTGGCTCATCTCAAAACCGACGAACTTCCGTGCGACGCCCTCCCGCTGCTGCCGCAACAGCGCCTCGCGGCCGAGAAACGCCGTCTTGTTCCAGGCGACCGTCCAGTCAAGGCCGGCTTCAATTGGGCTGGTCTGCGCATCCATGTCAGTGCCGTAGAGCCGCAAACCCGCCTCAACGCGCAGCGTATCCCGCGCGCCCAGCCCAATCGGCAGGGCCCCCAGCGGCTTGGCCATCGTCAAGACGGCGTCCCAGACCCGCTTGGCGTGGGCATTCGGCACGAACAGCTCGAAGCCGGCGCCGCCGGTGTAGCCGGTGCGCGCAATACAGGCGTCCGGTCCCATCGTGCGGATCGGCGCAATCGCAAAGCGGCCCAGCCCCGCTACCTTCGCATCGAGAATCTCTTCGAGCACGCGGCTAGCCCGCGGCCCCTGTACCGCCAGAATCGCGCGGCCCTCGCTGATGTCCGCCACCGTCGTGCCCCCCTGCGCATGCCCAGTCAGCCACTCCACATCGGCGGCATGGGTCGCACAGTTGACAATCACCAGCCACTCCGCCTCCCCCAGGCGGTAGAGGATCAGATCATCCACGATGCCGCCGCGCTCGTTGAGCATCAGCGTGTAGCAGGCGCGCTCCTTGCCCACCTGGGTCATGTCGCTGACCACCAGGTGGTTGAGTGTGGTCACCGCATCGGGCCCGGTCACAAGCACCTGCCCCATGTGGGAGATGTCGAAGAGGCCGAGCGCCTCGCGCACCGCCTTGTGCTCCTCCAGGATGCTGGTGTAATACAGCGGCATCTCCCAGCCGTGGAAGTCGGTCATCTTCGCACCGAGCTGCCGATGCCGCTCGTAAAGCGCAGTCTTTTGCATCGTCAACTGCGTTCAATGGCTCAATAGTTCATTGGCTCAACGGTTCCGCTCTCTGCGGAACCATTGAACAATTGAACTAATGAACGAATGAACGCTCTACTCCTGCTTCCTTCAAGATGGTGGGAACCAGGGATTCCCAACCGAGCGCGTAGAGATGGATGCCGTCCGCGATGCCGCGCACCGCCTTGATGAGCTCCACGGTGACGGCCACGCACTCCGCTTTGGCATCCTTCGCCTGCTCAAAGCGAGCCATCAGTGCGTCCGGGACATGGATGCCCCAGACGTGCTCGTTCATGTACCGCGCCATCTTCGCCGACTTCACCAGCAAGATGCCCGCCAACACCGGCGTGTTGAATGGTGTGGCACGCTGCATGAAGGCGCGCAATGGCTGCGTATCGAAGACGGCCTGCGTCTGGAAGAATTGCGCCCCGCCGTCGACCTTCGCCTTGAACTTCTGCAGCTCGACCTCAAGATCCTTCGCGCCGCAATCGGCGGCTGCGCCGATACAGTAGCGCGGGCTGCCGGTAAGCGCCTTGCCAGCCATGTCCTTGCCCTGGATAAGCCCCCGTGCTACCTGCATTAGCGTGGCGGAGTTGATGTCGAAGACCGGCTTCGCCTCCGGATGATCGCCGGATTTGGGATCATCACCGGTGAGCACCAGCACATTGCGGATGCCCAGCATCGCCGCACCCAGCAGGTCCGCCTGCAGGGCCAGCCGGTTGCGGTCGCGACAGGTCATCTGCAGGATCGGATCCACACCCGCATCGAGCACCAGCTTGGCGACGGCCAGCGAGCAGGCCCGCATGATCGCGCCGGAGCCGTCCGTGACGTTGAGGGCATCGACCAGGCCGCCGACCTGCCTGACCGCGGCCAGGATCTCGGTGAGGTCGGTGCCCTTGGGCGGGTTGACTTCCAGGGTGACCAGGAACTTCTTGCCGAGCTTCTGCTCGAATCGATTCGCGTCAGGAAAATTCATCGTTGTATCGCGATAGTGGCGGGTCCTGCCGCGGAACGTTCCCTCGGGGAACCCTCCCTCTCCCCGCCACGAGACGAGGGCGTGTCCGGGCCTCCCTCTCGGGAACGTCTCCGCGTCACCCGCCACTTGAGATTCATGCCGACCGTTGCTGGAGCTTGAACGCTTCGATCGTATTCTTCATCACCATCATCACGGTGACCGGCCCAACACCGCCAGGAACAGGGGTGATGTATTTCGCCCGCGCTGTGGCCGCTTCAAATTCAACGTCGCCCTTCACATGGCCGCCGACGACGTTGATCCCCACGTCGATGACGATCGCGCCCTGCTTGATCCACTCCCCTTTGACGAACTGGGGTTTGCCCACGGCCACGACCAGCACGTCGGCGCGGCGCACGTGCTCTTCCAGCCTCTTGGCGCGGTCGGTGCCGACGTGGCAGATGGTGGTCGTCGCCAGCGCATCCAGCAGCAGCATCCCCACCGGGCGGCCGACGATGTCGCTGTGGCCCACCACCACCGCCTCCTTGCCTTCGAGCGGCTCCCCGGTCGATTCGATCAACGCCATGACCGCCAGCGCGGTGCAGGAGCCGATGCGCGCGCGCGCAAAGAAGCGGCGGGCGGAGTGCTGCGGATGGATGCCTTCGACGTCCTTATCCGGATTGATGATTGAGGACACCCGCTGGGCGTCGATCTGCGGCGGCATCGGCTGATGGACGAAGATCCCGTGCACCGCCGCATCGGCGTTCCAGGCCTGGATGAGCTGCTCCACCCGCTGCGGGGTGACGTTCAGCGGCAGCTGTTCCACCCGCGTGCGAATACCCAGTGCATTCGCTTGCAGACATTGGGCGCGGCAATAGACCGAAGAGGCCGGCGCGTCGAACGAGACGATTCCCAGGGTGGGCTGCTTCGGCAGGGTGTGCAGTTCGCGCTGCAGCTGCTGCTTGATCTGCTCGGCGAGTGCTTTGCCATCGAGGAGCGTCGACATCGGGAGTGTGGTCGGAGTCTCAACCAACATGAGGCCGGCAGGCCTTGCGCAATCGGCGGCTCATATGCGCCGTATACGCCCGGTCCTTCAGCCACGTCAAGTTGGTGCGGATCAACGTCTCCGATGAGCGGGCGGCCGCCTCGGCCAGCGCCACGGCACAACGCACATCGGATTGAAACCGCGGCTTGATCGCCTGCCGCGTGGCGCGCCCGATCGCGCGGATGGCGTGCGCGTCGGCGAAGACCTGATACGGCACCTCCGTCGCGCGCTTCAGGGCCCGCGTGAAGTCGCGGCGTCGTCCGGTGCGGGTGGCGGCGATGGCGCGCGAGAAGGTGGCAGCGTCGTGATCAATGAGGGCCACGCACCGCCGCCGGATGCGCTTTAATCGCCGCGCGGTGGCGGCGTCGGTGATCAGCTTTTCCAGCAGAGCCGCAGCCATCGCGGCGCCAAGCGCCGCCACGCTGCCTCCCCCGAACCATGATCCCCGGCGCGCGACCTGCTCCAGGAATCCTTCGATGACTGACCCGTGCAACGCCAACCCTTTCACGGATGGGAAATTACGCGATGGAACGAAGAGACTTCATTATATGTGAAAACTTTCACACTCGCAAGACTGGCGCCACCGCGGCCGCTCCTCTGTGCCGCCGGCACCCCGGCTCGCTCCGATGCGGTTCCGAGACGCCCGGCTCGGCGGACCCGGCCGTGAACTCGGCGCCGCTTAACCGGCGCCTCAAACAGCACGGCCGGGGGCTCTAACAGCAGTCCGCCTGCGCCAGGCTGAACCGCATAGTCGCTCGCCGGGGGTGCCTGCGGCACTACTAGCCCACGAAACACAGCCAGCGGCGGCGTGGGCCGGACCGCGAGCGACTGTGCGGGCTCAGCCCGGAGGCGGCGACCTGATTTTGAGACACGGCCGGCCTGTCCGACGAGCCTAACCGGCGAGGAGTTGGCCGGCCGGGTCGACGCCCTCCGGGCGCCCGGAGCCCGCACCGGAGCGAGCGGCCGGCCCCGCCGCCGCTGGCCCTGCAGGCCCCCCGCGCCGGTCCACTGAAGCCAGGCGTCCGGCGGCGCAACGGCGCTGGCGGGGCGGTTTTCGACAGAGCAGGACGGTTCTTATTTTCCCGGCATTGATCCGACGGGAAAATGAGAACCGTCCCCGGTCTTTCGATAGGCCATTTCAGCCAGCAGGCCGGTGAGATCTTCGATCAGATCCAGCAGCGCTCGCAGCCCGCTGAAAGAATACAGCCGCAGGGAGAGCATCAGCGGCCACAGGGCGGAGGCATCAAGCCCCATCGCGTGCACTCGCTGGCGGAATTGCAGCTCCTCCTCGCGCACTCCCACCACGATCGGGCCGATCACCACGTAGGCAAGGATCAACTCCGGCGCGGCGCGCATCGGCACTGCGGCGTAGGTGGCCCCAAGGGTCGTGGTGACGCTGGCGACCTCGCGCAGCAGCTGCCCAGACGGAATCAGCTGCTCCAGCTCCTCCCCGGCGCGCAACAAGGCGATGGTCTGGTCGTTGACCAGGCTGGAGGGCCAGCTGGGCGGGACGAGCAGCTCGCGGGAGAGCCCCACGGTCCGAATCGGCACGCCGAGGACATGGGCCAAGCGATCCTGGAGGCGCTGCCACCGGGCGGGCTCCACGCCTTCAAGCAGCGTAGGCGCAGACGGGGACGCGGAGATAGAGGGCATGAGGTGTGGCCGAGGCGGGGGACGGCGCTATTTCGACGAGGTATCGATCCCCAACTGTTTGATTTTGTGATACAGGGTGGAGCGATGGATCCCTAGCCGCTTGGCGGCTTCCGAGCGGTTCCATCGCACCTCAGCCAGCACTTTCAAAATCAGATCGCGCTCTGGCATGCGCAGCGCGTCCTTCAGCGCCCAGCCGGCGCTGTCGGAGGCGTGACCGGCGGAGGGCGCAGCGGATGGCACAGCCTCATCGGGCGCTGTAGCACTGCCCTCGCCTCCCAACTCCTCGGACAAATCCTCCGCGCCGATCTTCGCATGCCTAGCCAGAATCACGGCCCGTTCGATGACGTTTTCCAGCTCGCGTACGTTGCCGGGCCAGGGGTGGGCGGTCAGCAACTGCATCGCCTCATCCGTCACTCCGCTGATGCTCTTGCCGATCGCCTGGCTGCTGCGGGCGATGAAATGGTCGATCAGCAGCGGCAGATCCACCTTGCGCTCGCGCAGCGGCGGCAGCCGCAGGCAGATGACGTTCAGCCGGTAGTAGAGGTCTTCGCGGAACTTGCCCTGCTTGACCAGCTCGGAGAGCCTGCGGTTGGTGGCGGCGATGATGCGCACATCCACACGCACCGTGCGCGTATCGCCCACCCGCTCGTAGAGCCGGTCCTGAATCACCCGCAGCAGCTTCACCTGCAGCGCCGGCGTGAAGGCGTCGATCTCATCCAGCAGCACGCTGCCGCCGTCGGCCAGCTCGAAGCGCCCCTGCTTATCACGGATCGCGCCGGTGAAGGAGCCCCTCACGTGCCCGAAGAGCTCGCTCTCCAGCAGCGTCTCCGGCAAAGCCCCGCAGCTGATCTCAACGAACGGATGGTGGCAGCGCTTGGGATCCGCCCGGTGGATGGCATGGGCGATGACGCGCTTGCCGGTGCCGCTCTCCCCTTCCAGCAGCACCGTAGCCGGTGTGGCGGCGATGGATTCAATCATGCCGAAGAGTTTCTTCATCGCCGGGTCCTGCGAGACGATGCCGGCGAACGGATCGTTGAACCCGTCGCCCTCCGGGCTGCCGGGCACGATGTACTCGCTCAGGGCTCGCTGAATCGTCGCCTCCAGCTCTTCCGGCTGGATCGGCTTGGTGAGGTAGTCGAAGGCGCCCTCCCGCATCGCCTCCACCGCCGAGCTGATGTTGCCAAAGCCCGTGATGAGGACGACGTTGACCTCCGGCTGCGCGCGCTTGATGTGGGCCAAGAGGCTCATGCCGTCGATCTGCGGCATCTTCCAATCCGTGAGCACGAGCTGGAACTTGCGGCGCTTCAGGTGCTCCATCGCTTCAGCACCGTTGGACGCCATTTCGACGTCGTAGTGCCGCCCGCGGAGCATCTCGTAGAGGGAGCCGCGGATGAGGGGGTCGTCGTCGACGACCAGGATGCGGTTACGTTCCATTCGTTTGGCTGTCGGCCGGCGCGGCCGGCACGTGGATGCGGAACGTCGTCCCCGCCCCCGGCTGGCTGGTGAATTCGATGGTGCCCCCGGAGCGCTCCACCACTTCCTTGGCGATGATCAGGCCCAGTCCGCTGCCCTGGTGGATCGGCTTGGTGGAGAAGAACGGCTCGAACATGCGGGAATGCAACTCTTCCGGAATGCCGGCCCCGGTATCCTCCACGTCGACGTCTACGTGATCCTCGTTTTTGCGCGTGGTGATCGTGAGCGTCCCCCCGCGCGGCATCGCATCGAAGGCGTTCTTGATCAGGTTGACGATGGCGTGTTGCAGCCCCCCGTCGAGCACCTCCGGCAAATGCGGGTCGTAGCGCTTGAGCACCTGCACCTGCTGGAACTTGGCCCGGTGCTGCACGAGCAGCAGCGCGTCGTCAACCAGCTTGTTCAGATCCGCCACGCGGGTGACGGGGGTGGTGACCTGGCGGGAGAACTCCAGGAAGGCCCGCACCGCGCGCACCATCCGGTCTAAGCCTTCCTTGACGTGGATGAGGTACTCGCGAACGGTGGAGTCGCTCACCAGCTGCTCAAGTGCTAAGTGCGTGTAGCGCAGCACGCCGTCCAGCGGGCTGTTGAGCTCATGCGCGATGCCGCGGGCCAGCTTGCCGATGGAGGCCTGGTACTCCGCCCGATGGAGCCGCTGCTCCAGGCTGGCGACCTCTGAATCCTCCACGATGGTCAGCAACACCCCGCGGGCCTGCTGCGCCGCGCCAGGGATGTGCGCGGCAGAAACCCGCAGCCGTTTCTTGTCGCGGCCGGGCACGTCGAAATCGATGGCTTCGAACGTGGATTGGGCTCCCATCAGCGAGGGCAGGCTGGCGTAGAGCGGCGTCTCCTTCCACGCGGGCAGCGCATCCGCCAACGACTGGCCGATCGACAGGTGGAGGTCAATGCCGAGCAGCTTCGAGGCGGCCCCGTTGAGAAAACGAATCATCGCGTGGCTGTCCAGCAACATCATGCCGCAGGGAGCGATGCGGCAGAGTTGCTCCCATTCATCAGATTGGAGATTGGGAGACGCCATGATCCGCCTTACGGTTGCCGTGCGATGCCGGGGATGAAGGGCTGTAGCGTACCACACCCGCTCGGAGGGGTCAATCGCACCGGGAGTGCTCATGAGCCGGCGCGCTCCTCCCAGGCGGTGACGAAATCCAGCAGGCGGGCATGGGTGGCGCGAGGGTCGTCCAGCGGCGTGGAAATCCGCACCAGGGTGCCTGAGGCGGGGCGGCCCCGGATGGTGTCCCACATCAGCCATGCCTGCTGCTGGTAGTAGTTGGAGGTCACCCGCTTGTTGGCGGTGAACCAGTACCAGGCTTCGTAGTGCTGGCGATTCTGCCGGACGACCAGGCGCATCAGCCGATGGGCCGCCCCGTTGACGGCCAATATCACCGGCGCACGCTGCATGACCTCAAAGTGACTGCCCACATAGCAGAGCTCGGGCGGGTGGAAGGCGGCGCGATTGCCGAAGCCGGCCACGAACGCCAGCCACACCGGCGGCTGATCGCCATGGCGATACTCCATAAGGACGACGTCGTCCGTCTCAAGGAGCGCTTTCGCCCGGTCTTCAACCGACAGGGCCCGGCCCGCCCAGGAACCGACCTGCGCGGGAACCGTCGCACCGATCGATGGGGAAGACGCGCCGGAGACGGCTTGGGCCGCCGGGGGTCCGTGCCACACCAGGGCCGCGGCGGCGGCCAGCAGCAGCAGCGCAACCGGGCGCGCAGCCCTCTGCTTGCCTGCGTGTTTCATCGGGAGCGCTTCATCAAGAGGTTGCTCAGCCACACCAGCACGACGATGGCGACGCCGAAGACCACCATGCCGGAACCATAGTGAATGAATCCTTCGGCGGCCTTCGCTCCGTAAATCACGGCCACCAACACCAGCACGAGGATCCGGACCATGTTCCCCAGCAGGGCAATCGGCACTGACGCCGCGACCAGGCTGAGCTTCTGCCACCGCGCGGCGACCGGCGGCAGTAGCGCCGTCCAGAAAATCGACAGAGCCAGCAAACTGATGAGCGACCGCAGCCCACTGCAGGTGTCGTCCACAATGACGGACACGCCGGGCACCTGAATCGTTGAGCCGGCCTGCGTCGCCGGCATGCCGATGAGGTTCAGCAGCCACGTGGCGATGGCGGCGGCCAGCAGCTTCATTTGAAAGCTGATGGCAATTAAGAGAATGCCAGGCAGCGGGACCATAAACACGAGAAAGGCCAACGGAAACCGCGCTACCTTGGCGACCGCGCGACCCCAGAGCGTCCAGACCAGCCCCCAGAGGATCCCCAACAGGCTCAAGCCCGCGACGACGTGAATGCGCCACCATGTCGCCATCACGTAGACGGCGAGCGACGGCACCAACACCCACAGGCCGTCATACGTCGGCGAGGCCGGCAGCGCGGCCAGCCGCGCGCGCCGCTTCCAGAGCAGCCATCCGCTGGCCACAAGGATCAGCCAGCCGTGCGAATAAAAGGAGTCGGGGGCCTCAAACCGCTCCGCCATCCAGCGCATGGTGGGCCAGCACAAGGCCACGCCGGCGGCGATCCATGGCAGCGTCCATGCCAGACGGTGCGGCCCTCCGCGCACGGCGCTACTCGACATGCGCGCTTGTCCCTCGACGCTGCGGCGGCGCGAACAGCAACAGCTCCGGCAACGCCGCCGTGTGGGATGCCGGCGGCGGGACAAGGCGTGCCAGCGCCTGCGCCGCCGCCCACGCGGCCGGCTGCCCCGCATAACCGTCGATCACTTGCCGGTAGAGGGCTTTCGCCTGCTCCATCTCACCGAACCGTGTTTCGTGCAGTTGCGCCATCTTCAGCAAGACCACAGGGCGGTTCACGCCACGCTCCGCCGCTGCCAGCTCCTTCAAGAGCGCCATGGCGCGCTCCCACTGTCCCAGCCCTTCGTAGGCCGCAACCATCTGCCCCTTCGCGAGCAGCACCTGGGCCATCGAGGGCGCCTCGTTGATCAACTTCTCGTAGTGCTTGACCGCGGCCTGATACGCCGCGGAGGCTTCCTCAGCGGAGTGGCGCTGCGCGACGGCACGGGCGATGGCCAGCGGCGCATCCAGCCCCGCGCCGCTCCATGGCTGCGAAACCATCAGCTCACGGTACATGGCGATCAACGCGGCCTGATCGTGCTGGGCTGCATAGATCGTCAGTAGCGCCGCGCGCGCCGCATATGCCAGGTCGGGGAACTGGCTGTGATTGCGGACGGCCGTTTCGTACGCTTCGCGCGCCTGCGCCAACTGGTTGCGGCGCGCGGCGATCGACCCGAGAGCGAGCTGCGCCTGCGCCGCCGCGCGGCTGCCACGGGCCTTGCTGATGACCTGTTCCAATGCCGCCATGGCCGCAACCGCCTGTTCCTCTGCCGCGCCGGCGGGATCGTCCATCACCGCCTGCGCGCGCTGTTGCGCGTGCCACAAGAGCCGCTCGGCCCGGTACTCGGCGCTGCAGCCGTGTAGTGGAATCAGGAATGCGATGAGAAGAGTCGGTGTTTTCGATGGATCAGCCATAGATTCGCCGCACCCACGGTCAGCAGCGCATCGGCGACCGTCACGACGAGCAGCCGTGCCAGCACGCACGCCACCGCAATTTCAGGCGCGAGCTGCGTCATCCACGCCTGGACCCGCTGCTCGTGAGCCAGCAGCGCAAAGGCCACCATGAGGGCGCTGGGGATGGCCACGATGGCCACGGTGCTGACGGGATAGCGCAGCGTCTCTTGCACGCCGCGCACCAGCGCCCTCCACCAAGAGAGATCTTCGAAGACGGCGGCGGCAATGGGATACACCACCACCGCCTGCAGGCCGATCAGCAGCGCCGCTTGCAGCCACATCATCGCCGCGGCGCTGAAGGGCAGCCGCGCGGCGGCTTCCAGAACCCCGGTGGCGACGGCCCAACTGGCGGCCCACACCAGCAGCAGGCGCCCGTAGCGCACCCGGCCGCCGAGCAGCGCCTGCCGTATGGACAGCGTCTGTCCTTCGTGCAGCTGGCGCACCATGGCGCTGGCCAGGCCGCTCATGTACGCGCCCACCAGCAGTGTGGCGGCTAGTTGCGTATGCTTCATCACGTGATAGAGCAGCCACAGATGCCAGGGATAATGCAGCATGGCATCGCCGTACGCGTAGCGGATCGGGGGAGCCAAGAGGCCGGAAAAGGGCGGATGCGGCGCTGCCCACACCAGGCTCAACAGGACGGCTTGAGCCAGCATGGTGAGAAGAAACGGCAGCCACAGCAGCCGATGGGCGCGCAAGTGCTTGAGCGTCTCCCCCAGCGCTTGTTGCACTACGTTCATCGATGTGTCGCCTGATCCTTGAAAAAGCATGATCCGTACCAGGTTTCACCTCTGTTAGGCATCTTTAATGAAAATTAAGTGCGCGGCTGGAATAAAAAACCGCCTCCGTGCAGCACGACGGAGGCGGTGGGCTACCCGCTTTAGGAGGTGGGGGTAGCGTCCAAACTCACCGAAGAAGGCAATCGACGCTGATCAATTCGTCCTTTGTGTTGCGTGCGGTCAGGCTTTGCGCCGCCGGCGCAGACAGGCCACGCCCAGCAAGCCTGTCCCGAACAGCGCCAGGCTGCCCGGTTCCGGATTGCGAACGGTTGCCGCCAGTGGATCGGTATCCGGTGGCGTTGGAGTTGTATCCGGATTGGGGGTGTTGTCAAAAAGCTCCGCCAGCTGAGTGCCCCCTCCATCTAAACCACCACCGCCGCCGAAAATCCCGAACAAACTGCTCAATCCCCCGCCGCCGCTCTTACACCCTGCGGCCAGCAGCGCGAGCGACAGTCCTGCGACCGTCACCCACGTCCGCGATGTGTGCTGCATCGTGCCGTCCTCCTTCGGTTACACCGTATTAGCGGATGCCGCGCCCGGTCAGCACGACCAGGACGGTCCACGCAAGAATCCGCGCATCAAGTGCCACGCACATTCGCTTAATGTAGAGCAGATCGAACCGCAATTTTCTGCGCACATCCGCAAGCGACGCATCGTAGCGGTAGTGCACCTGGGCCAAGCCCGTCATGCCGGGCTTGATCAGCAGGCGCTCATCGTAGCGGTCGATGGAGTGATTCAGATCGTCAAAAAAGCATGGCCGTTCAGGCCGCGGACCGACCAGGCTCATGTGGCCGACCAACACGTTCCAGAGCTGCGGCAGCTCATCGAGATGCAGGCGCCGCAGCAGGCGGCCAACGCGGGTCAATCGGGGGTCCTCTGCTCCGGCGGCCCATTGCGGCCCGGCGACTTCGGCGTCCATCTTCATGGAACGGAGCTTGCAAATGTTAAATAGCTCTCCGAACCGGCCCACGCGCTGCTGCTTGTAGAAGATCGGCCCCCTGGAATCGAGTTTGATCAGCGCGGCGACGACGGCCATCACCGGCGCCGTGATGATCAGGCCGATGAGCGCGCCGAGCACATCCACAATCCGCTTGAGCACCAGCCGCCACCACAGCGTAAACGGCGGCACATGGTGCTGGTATCGAACAAGCAGTAAAAATCGTTGAAGCTCAACCGCCAATTCCTGATGAAACGACAACAGCCTCGCGACTAACGCACTCATTCCTTATGACCTGCCTTATGCCTTATGGTTGGTTGAACTTTGTAAGAGAGCATATCCTTATGAAAGCAGGGATCATGCCAATCTCCTAACAAAATGGTGAATTTTATTCTGTCTAACCTATTGGAAATACTATAGTTATGCTTTACGAGGCGCCCTCGAGGACTGATCAGATGGTGTGTGGACCAGCGAATCCTTTTGAGTCTGTTCGACACGACAGAGCGTCTGTCGAATGCAACAGCAGGTCAATATGAAGAATTAAGCAACAATAAGCGTCTTTATGTTGTATTTAGCCGACGTGGACTATGTCAGAACATGTAGGCGACCAGCCCCAGGAGGCAGAGACGGGTGATCGCTCCGGCGGCCACGTCGTCGAGCATGATGCCCCATCCGCCGGGAAGATGCTCTAACTGCTTCATAGGAGGAAACTTACCGATATCCAAGATTCTGAACAACAGGAAGGCTGCGCCGATCACCGGCCAGGCCTTCGGCAGGCCGGCGACAGCCAGCCACATGCCCGCGAACTCATCAATCACCACAACGGAAGGATCTTGATCACCCAGGCGCCTGGCCACCACGCCGGAAGCCCAGACGCCGCCCAGTGTCATCGCGGCACAAACCACCCATTGGACCGGCACAGACAACGGCAGCACCCACCAGAGGGCTGCGACAACGGCGCTTGCCACGGTCCCGGAGGCCACTGGAGCGTATCCGACTCCGCCACCCGTGGCAATCAGCTGCGCCAGTTTTGCGAGCATCTCAAGAACCCGCGTGGCTCTGGGTTGTGGGCTGGGGGCTCTGGGTCGTTTGCCCCGAGCCCCGAGCCCTGAGCCACGATTGGTCTGTGACTTGTTGTATTTCTTCGAGGGTCAAAGGTTCGACTTCCAGCGCTCGGAGATTATCCTCCAGATGCGCCACCGACTTGGTGCCGGGAATCACCGTGGAGACTTCGGGATACTGGAGCACAAACTGCAGTGCTGCGTGAGCGATCGACCGCGTCCTGCCGGGCTGCATCGTCGCGCGCTCGATCAGCAGGCCGCGGGCCAACGGGACGCGGGCGATGATGCCCACCGGCCGCTGGGCGACGACGGGAAACAGGCGCACCGCGGCCTCTTGATCCAACAGATTGAACGCCACTTCGAGGACCTCGACATCCGGATCGCGCAATGCGAGCAGCGCGTCATCGATCGTGTGCGCCGACACACCGCCATGGCGGATCTTGCCCTGCCGCTTCATCGCTCGCAAGAGCTCGAACACCTCGCCCTGCTGCAGCACCGCTGTCGGCGGGCTGTGCAGCAGATAGACATCGACGTAGTCCGTCTGCAGCCGCTGCAACGTCCCGTCGATGGCGCGCGTGATGTGGCCCCGGGAAAAATCCTGCCGTGTTTTCGAGGCCTGATGCAGCGGTTTCCGCAGCGGTTGCAGCAGCGGACGCACCAGCCCGGCAACCGGCAGGGCGACTTGCCCCCAGCGCGCCAGCGACGACGGCAAGAAGCCGGCCTTGCTGGCGATGATCACTTCGCGCCGGCGGCCTTTGAACGCCCGCCCGATGAGCCGCTCACTGTGGCCATAGCCGTACATATCCGCGGTGTCATAGAAGGTCACCCCGCGCTCCAACGCGTGATGCAAGAGGCGAAGCGATTCGGCGTCGTCGCGGGAGAAGACCCCGCCGCCCAGCGACGAGCAGCCAAGGCCCAGCGCCGAGACGCGCGGCCCCGTGGCTCCCAGCGGGCGCGTTGGGATCGTCATGCGTTCACCGCCGCACCCAGCAGATCCTCCAGCGGCCGCCCCTCCACATCGTCGGGGGCCGGCTGACCCATCAGCCGCATGATGGTGGGGGCCACGTCCATGATGTGCGCGTTGGGCAGCGTGCCGCGCGCAGCGATGCCCTCCCCGACCCCCAGCAGAAAGCCGTACGTCGTGTGCGCTCCGGAGCGCAGATCCGGCAGCACGCCGCTGACGGTGCCGATGCGCGGCGAGGTGAGCGCATTGATGGGCGCATCCGCGGTCCATTTGACGATCAGATCAGGCAGCTCGTCGACTTGCTCGCCGGGATGCCAGTCGGCGATCTTGATCACCTCGGCCACCGCCGGCTTGCCCGTGGCGGGATTGATCAGCTCCTTCAGCGCATGCGCGAGCTCCTCGCAGGTGGCATCGTACTCCGCGCCGGGGGCCACTTTGCCCTCCGGTTCGCGCCCCTGCAGGTTAATGCGGATGGCGCCGGTAAAATCGGTGGGGAGCGCAAACGCCCGGCTGTCCTTCCACGTGCTGCCCAACGCGAGCGCCCAGCGGGTCCACGCATCCCAGAGACGCTCCGGCATCAGCTGCTTGATCCGCTCGATGTTCTGAGGCGAGACCGCGTCGGCGATCCGGCGGATGGCGGAGGAGCCTACGTACCGTCCAGGCAGCAATTTCGACAGCCCCTTCGGCGCCATCGACTGCCCCATGCGGCCAGCCAAACCCAGGCGGCTGAGAAGTTCCGGCAGCAGATGCTGGCCGCTGTAGTTGGGCCCCATGCCGGTGTTGGAAAAGATCAGCACCGTGGCCTGCGGCGCGGCCTCCAACAACTCGGCGATGGATCGGTCGATGACTTGGTACACCCGACGGATCGTGTCGCCACAGACGGCGGCCACCTGCGGATCGTAGTCGGGGTGGCGCTCGTCCATGATGTGCCAGAAGTAGTGGCCGGACCAGTGCGGCTCGGCGAATGCCGCCAGGAACAGATCCCACCGCTCTTGCGCGTACAGCTCGCGGAAGATGGCCGCCCGCGTCGTGGTGCCATCGAGCATGTTCTTTGAGAGCACTGCCCACTCGTCGAGCGAGGCCGGCCGGTGCTGGAACCATCCGGCGAGAGGATGGCAGCCGTAGCGCGCGGTGATGCGCCGATACAGCGGCGAGGGCCAAGAGGAACGCGGCGCGTTTAAGCCCTCTGCGCCCCAGCCGATGAGCTGCATGCCGTTGAAGCCCGGGGTGGCGTACGATTCCGGCACGTCCAAGACGGCCACCCGCTTGCCCGCGCGGCTTAAGGGCAGCCAAAACGGCTCGCGCGCGATCTCTTCCGCATACTTCTTGCGCAGCCGGTAGGTGCCGGACTTCAACTGCCGGTGATAGAAGGCCATGCCGTGCTTGCCAGCACCGGCGCCGGTGTTGACCGAGGCCCACGTCGAGCCGCTGGAGATTTCGGTATTCGAGCGCAGCCGCCGCCAGGCGCCGCGCTGCATCAGCGAGGTGAACGTCGGCAGATGGCCCTCGCGGCACCAGCGTTCAACCAAACCCGGATCGGTGGCTTCAAGCCCGATCGCGATGACCTGGCCGCTTCCTCGTCGCGAATACGTCATGATGGACCTCCGTGGTTGTCAGGTAAGAGGCGCAGGCCGTCCCACAGGCCGCGCCAGTGCTCCGCGATGATGGCCGCATGGCCCTGCCGGATCAGCCGGCCCATCACGAGCAGCGCGCGCCAAGGCACGCAGAGCGCGCAACTGAATCGCTGCAGAAGATTCGTATGCCGCCGCAGCAGCAGCAAATAATTGCAGACTTTGCGCCGCTCGTAGGCGGCCACCGGCTTGCGGCCGACCTTGCCGCCGCCGTGATACACGATCGCCTCAGGCACGTAGCGCACGCGCCAACCGCGTGCTGCCGCCCGCAGGCAGAAGTCGACGTCTTCCCATCCGTACGGGTTAAAGCGCTCGTCCAATCCGTTGAGCGCCTCCAACACTTCACGACGCGCCAGCCAGGCAAAACCGCCGCAGGCATCCACGTAGCCTCCACGGTCGTAGCGGCCGTCGTCGAGGCGGCCTGCGCCGCGGTCATGCACCGCGCCGGTCCACCGGTTGACGATGATGCCCGCCGACATGATGGTGCGCGATGGGGAGCGCGTGTACGCTTTGCCGCACGCGATGCCGGCCTGTGGATCGGCCTGTAACGCGTCGATAAGCCGGCCGAGCGACGGCGGCTCAGGCGCCGCGTCATCATCGAGAAACAGGATGAACTCCGGACGCGTGCGCGCCGCGGCCGCGCGCCACCCCACATTGCGGCCCCCGGAGGCGCCGAGATTGGCGGGGTTGCGGATCAAGCGCACCTGCGGGAAGGCCCGGGTGATCGCGTCGGGTGAACCGTCCATCGAGGCGTTGTCGACGACGACGACCTCCAAGGGTTGCCGTGTCAGCCGCTGCACGCTCTCGACGCAGGCCAGCGCCTCGGCCTTCTTGTCGCGGTTCAGCACGACGACGGCTGCGCGTGGAGGACGCGCGGACGGCGCAACCGCGGCTACCGAGGCCAGGAGACGCTTGTAGGCGGTCACATGCGCCTCCATCGCCCGGTCCAGCTCGAAGTGCTCTGTGACGAAGCGGCGTCCGGCCTCGCCCTGCGTGCGCCATCGCCCATCCTCCAGCAGCCACTGCAGCCCGGAGGCGAAGTCCCCGTCACGGACGTGGAAGCCGAAGCGTGCAGCAAACCCATCCGTATTGATCTCGCTCAGGACGGCGCAGCCGTGCGCGGCCGCTTCGAGAAACGCGTTGGGCAGCGCTTCGCGCGTGGCCGTGTTGACCATCACCCAGCTCTGCTCAAGCAGGCTCGCGTGCCGGCCGTCGACGAACGGGTCCTGGAACCCGGCAAACGTCACATTGGGCAGCCCGGTGTAGCGCCGGCGCAGCTCGGCCTCCCAGCGCGGGTCTCTCGACTTGCCCATCGCGATGAAGCGCACGGCGGGAAACTGGCGCGCCATCTCGAAGAAGAGCTCCGGCTGCTTGCGCCGATCCAAACGCGCGAGGTAGCAGACCGTCGGGGTCTGGGCTTTGGTGACACGGGCCGGGACCGCCACCGGCGTCGGCAGAAAGGCCGGGTCGGTTGCCAGCCGATACATGCGACGCACCTTGGGGATCAGCTCGTGCGCGGTCGTGTAAACCGCATCCATGCGCCGCACCGCGCGCTGGACCCACCAGTTGTCCTCATAGAGAAAGTTGTGCAGCACCTGCCCGTAATGGAGCGAAGGGCGCTCGAATTCCAACCACCAATCCCGCAGGTCGCGCGGATCGCGGAAGGTCACCATGTGGCGCTTGTGGGGCATGACGCGCAGGGCCAGCGCCGTGGCCAGCGACGGCTCGCAGGAGTGGTAGATCTGGGCATCGCACGAGCGCAACAGCGCCGCCGCCATCCAGGGTCGAGATGGCGAAAAACCCAGCACGGTGATTCCGTCGAGCTGCTCCACGGGACGCTGCCCCTTCCGTTGAGGGACGACCGCGAAGACCTGGTGGCCCCGGCGGATGAGCTCACGGCCGATCAGGCGCGTGGCCTTGCCGAAGCCGCCATGCTTGCCCCATGCAAAGATCTCCACTGCAATCAGACAGATCTTCATGCCGCTTTGACCTGATCCCGGCGAGCCCACCGAGCGATCAGCTCCCCGTTGGCCGCCGCCTGCGATTTCAGGTGTGCCAGATGCCCCTGCATCTGCCGCTGGACCGTAGCGCGATCACTCCACAGCTCCTCCGCCAACCGCACAAACGTGTCGTCGAGCGCCCGCCAGTCGCGCACGTACCGGCCGCAGCCGATCTGCTCCAAGTAGCCCGGCAGCCGGCTTTCGTAGGCGACGCCGAGCACCGGAGTTCCCGCCGCCGTAGCGAAGATCGCGGAGCCGAGCCGTCCCGCGATGAGCAGCTCGCACGCGGCGATCAACCCGATGAGCTCGCGCGCCCGGTACGCCCGGCTCAGAATGTTCAACTGCGACGGATCAGCCATCGTGTCCCTGATGGCTTCGGCCGTCTTCAGATCCTCATCATACGTCGGGTGCATCGGCAGCAGGACGACGTCCGCCCGCTGACTGAGCGCGCTGATGGTGCGTCCAAGGATGACGTTGGCCTGCGCGACATGCTCCGGCGTGTAGCCGGCGGTGCGCTTGACCCATACCGGCACGTCGTCGCTGAGATGACGGGTGGTCAGCCCGATGAGCGGACGCGTGCCGTCGAACCCTTCGCGCCGCAAGAGGCCGCGGATCTCCTCGGCAGGCGCCGGCGTAAGCAGGATGCGCGGATCCCCGACCAGCGCGGCCGCGCTTCGAACCCCCAGCGCGTGAAGCTGCCGCAGCCCGACCTCCTCCCGCACGGCGATGGCGTCAATGCGCTCGAAGAGCCGCCGGTACCACCACCGGCCCCAGCGCGTCTTGTAATCGAGAATCGTGCTGCCGAAGGTGACAACCGGACGGCGCCACAGCCTGGCGGCGCCGATGAGCAGCGCGCAGCTGAACACCTGCGCGCGGTTCTCAAGAAAGGGCCCGCCAACGATGACAAAGAGATCGCTGCGCGCCAGGCGGCGCAGGACCTGGATGATTCGCGCCGTGGGGATGACCTCGATTCCGGCGGCCTCGCGCTCAAAGACGCCGTTGGGCCGGGCAAATAAGGTGATGCGCGCCTGAGGCATCCGCAGGCGAATGGCGTCACACGCCGCTATCATCTGGGCCTCATCGGCCACTTTGTGGAGCGAGGTTCCCCAGAGACAGACGCGCGGCGCGGCCTGCGGACGACCGTGCCGGCGGCACAGCAGGCCCCAGGCGAAACCGGCGGCCTCGCACTTTTCGCCGGCCCAGAACACCAGAAAGTGGCGCAGGGATGGAAAACTCTTCACGTCAAACGGCCCCACGAGCTTGCGCCACACGGCAAGCAACCACCTGGGGCCGCGCCGAGCCTTCGGCTGCGCCTCATGATCCCAGAGCAGGCTCTGCTGGGCGAGGGCCACGCGTCCGGATCGCGCGGCCCTGAAGAGCGCGGCGATCCCCTGCCCGCGGCCAAACTGCTGCGCCCAGTAGCCGCGCGGGGTGACGCGCTTCAGATGCGTCACGTCCACCGGGACGAACACAATCGGCACCCCGCGGGCCCGCAGGCGTCCGGCCAGCTCCACATCTTCTCCCCCGATGCCCCCGATGCCGAAGGCTTCCTGAAAGATGCTCCCGTCCTGCGCAGCGCAGGCCTCCAGGCAGCTGCGCCGATAGAGGACGTTGCCCCCGTACGCCGACGACGGTTGGACACGATTCGCCGCGCCGCGCCGGCGCCGTTTGGCATCGAGCAGCGGGTCCGTCTCCCGGCAGCCGCCCACGACGATGCCAGCCGCGTCGCGATCAACTGCGCGCACGAGCTGCTCCAGCCAATCCCTCGGGGGCACGCAGTCATCATCGGCGAACACGATCAGATCCCCGCGCGAGCGGCGGATGCCTTCGTTGCGCGCCCAACTCACCCCTCGCCGCCCGGTATCGTGGATCACGATGACTTCATCCGCCGGCCGGGTTTGGGCCCGCAGAGCCTCTTGAGACTGCTGCAGGGTCGGCCGGTCGATGGTGGGAATGATGACCGAGACCACGTGCCCGTCGCTCATGAGGCCTGCGCCCTCTGCGGCTGCAGCAGGCGCCGCAGCTCGAGCAATCCCCCGACGACGATCAGGACCAGCCCCGCCGCCAGCTTGAGCACGGACAGGGCGATCGCCTCCGCGCCGCTGACCCCGTAGGGGGCCAGGAAGACCAGCAAGCTGCCTTCCCGGATGCCTAAGCCGGCCACCGTGATGGGGAGCATGGCCAGCAGCAGCATGCACGAGCGGATCCAGCAGACGTCCACAAACGGCAGTGAGACGTTCAGCGAACGCGCCAGCAGCAACAGAGACGCCGCGCCCGCCAGTTGCACGGCGACGGAAAGCCCCAACAGCGCACCCAGCGCCGTGGGCGGCAACGCGTGATACTGGGCCAGCGCCTTGCGCACCCGGTTGATCTTTTCCCGCATAAGGCCGGGGGCTAGCGACCGCAGGAGCCGCCTGAAGGGCTCAAGCACCCGCGCGCCGTGCTGCTGAAAGGTCATGCCATAGAGCCCGAGGAGGGCGGCGATGGCCGCCAGCAGGATGAGCCCGATCAGGGCGCGCGTGTGCGCGATCGGGCTGAGCGCCCAGCAGGCCAGCCCGACGGCTGCGAGTACCATCGTATCCGTCCACCGATCAAACGCGATGGCGGCCACGGCACCGGCCGGCTTCTTGCCCTGCCGGCCGAGCCGGTACCAGCGGATGAGCCCCCCCGACAACGATCCCGGCAGCACGAACCCGTAGAACGAACTGGCCATGCCGATCTCCATGATCTGCAGCGTGGATAAGCCCATGCCCTGCTCATCGGTGAGCCGCTTCATGCGGTAGCCGCTCAGCGCGCGCGCCGCACCCAACAGGGCGATGGCCGCCGCCACCTCGGGCAGCCGGGCCGATCGCAGCGACCGCGCCACGTCGGCCAGCGGAATGGTGCGGATAATGAGATACAGCAGGCCGCCGGCGACGCCGGCTCTGAGCCACCAGCCGCCCAGCCAACTTGCCCGCGTCATGCGAGCCGTGCCTGCGCGTCATGCAGCCAGCGCGTCGTATAGCCGCCGAAGCGGGCCTGCACATACTCCAGCTGCGGCAGGTACTGTCGAGCCAGCTCGCGCCCCACCGCCGGCGGCATCTCATGGGGGGGAGCCGCCAGCACCCGCTGTCGTACCTGCGCCGGGATGCGCCGGGCCGAGGCCTCCACGCCAAGGAAGCGATAGAGGCGCATCAGCAGCGCCTCGGGTGCTTCTGCCAGCTCTTCATAGAAGGCGATGAACCATTGCGCGGGGGGATAGCGCGCCTCCCAGATCGTGAGTGCCCGCTGGTAATCGGCGCGCAGCACCTGGTTGGGATGACGCGCCAGCCGGGCGATCGCCTCCGCGTCCGTCAAGTCAAACGAGAGCTTCCCTAACCCCCACTGCATGCGCGCCGCCGCCCAGAAGCGCTCGATGGGATCACGCAGGAACAAGACGATTTTGGCCTGCGGCAGCAGCCGGTGCGCGCGGGCCACCTGGGCTGCGTCCAGCATCAGGTAGCTCGGCGTGATGTCGCCGGTGACCCGCTCCCGGGCGGCGTCGAACAATGCGCAGTACCACGCATCGGTCCCCCCGCCGCCAAAATACCGGACATCCCACGCCAGATCCGAGAAGAAACGCCCCGGGCTGCGGCGCAGGGTGTTTAGTCGTCCGCCCCAGTAGCCGTCGCCCAGCCGCATGGCCCCCTTCCTCCACCACGTGACCATCCCCCCGCTGCCGAAGAGCGCCGGGGCCAGCACGGTCTCCTCGAGACGTGATCGCAGATGCTTGCGCCAGACCTGATGCTCTGGCGCGCGGCCGAAGAGCCGCTGCCCCAGCAGCGTGCCCGCGGCCGGATCGCTGTGAAAATATTTCAACTCCTTCACCGGGGGCAGCCAGATCTGCGGATGCGTCTTCAGCATCTGGTAGAGCCACGTCGTGCCACAGCGCGGCGCGCCGATGCAGAGGAAATCCGGACCCTGCCGGGGACGGCGACTCATGCCCCCTCCGCGCGCTGGTAGAGCGCGGCGTACCGCGCGGCGACGGCGCTCCAGCTGAACTGTTCTTCCAGGCGCCGGCGGGCCGCCTGGCCCAACGTGCGGCGCAACGGCTCATCTTCGATGAGGCGTTTCACCGCGTAGCGCAGCGCTTGCACATCGCCGGGGGGCACGAGGAGGGCGGCGTCGCCGACCACCTCATCGCAGCCGGTGCCGGAGGTCGTGATGATGGGCAGGCCGGCGGCCATCGCTTCGAGCAGCACGACTGGAAAATTCTCCGACTCCGAGGGCAGTATGAAGAGGCTTGATGTTTCGAACAGCTCGCGGAATTTCGGCGAGTGGCTGTCCACCCATCCCCAAAACGTCACGCGCGCCCCCTGCGCCTCGGCCATCTGCCGCAGCGTCGGCAGGTACGGCCCATCGCCGACAATATGCAGTTCGTAGTCTTTAGAGAAGCCGTTGAGGGCGGCCAGGGCATGCTGCACGCCTTTGAGCTGCACCATGCGACCCACGATGAGGATGCGGCGCAGCCGGGGCTGCGGCGCGGTCGCCGGCGGCGCGTCCATCCCGTTGGGGATGATCGTCACCGGCGCGCTGGCTCCGCACGCCGCCAGCAGGCTGCGCAGCCGGCGGCTGGGACAGACCACGTGCCTCGCGCGGCGCACGATAGCCCGCCACAGCGGCGCCATCATCCAGTGGACCAGCTGCAGCCGGTACGGGTTGTAGCCGGGCACGTCGGAGCCATGCGCGGTGATCAGATAGGGCACCTTGGTCCATCGCGAGGCACACCACCCGATGGGCCCACCCGGAAAGATGAAGTGCGCGTGGATCAGGTCGTAGCGATGCTGCCGCACCAGCCGTCGCACGGCGACCAGCGCCGAGACGACGTACGTGGCGGCCTCCGCCATCGTGCACATGTGCGCGCGGCGGCGCAGGCACGGCACGCGGTGAATGCGCACGCCCTCGATCTCTTCCCTTGCCGGCAGGCCCTTGAAGCCCATGGTCACGAAGTCCACCTGATGGCCTGCGCGCACCAGCGCCTTCGACAGCCCGAAGGCCATCTGCCCGGCGCCCGCCCCGAGCGGCGGGCAATCATAGTTGAGCATGAGCACGCGCAGGGGCTTAGGCATTAGGTGGTCACTACCGGCTTCTGTTCGTTGGCGGTCAGAAACTGCTGGATCTGCTCCAGCGAAAACAGCCGGCGGCCGGCCTTGCCGCCGAGGCGGTAGCAGGGCAGCTTTCCGCTGTTGGTCCAACGTCTGACCGTCGCCTTGGAGACTCTGAGGTAACCGGCGACTTCCTCTAATGTCAGCAGCTGGCTGGCCGTTCCGGTGGTCATGACGTTATGCAAACCTCCTCATTGTTACGCAGATATAGACATAAGTAAGCACATGCCATGCCGAAGTGTTCAGGTATCAATATTTTTGTAACTGCTTATTTTACAAGTAGTTACTAAGTACCTTATTCCTCGGAAAGCGAGAGGATGTTGCTGCTGGAGGGGGAATCAAGCACGAATTGTCGTGCGCAGGCAACGCCAAAAAATGGTGCCTGGCACGATTTTAGAGTGGGATAGTTAGTATATCCCACTTGTATTAAATCCCACTTTATGGTATCGTTGTCGGTGACGAGGGAGGTGCGCGATGATCCGGCAGGACATTTTGAAGGACGCCGAATTTGAAGCAGTGACCGAAGCGCGGGTGGACGCGAAACATCGCGTGGCGCTGGGGCGCCTGCCGGGGATGCGCGTCTCAAGTTACCGAGTGTACCGCAATCGGGTGGGCCAGATCATCCTGGACCCTCTCGTCACCGTTCCCGCCTACGAGGCCTGGCTGTTCAAGAATCCCGAAGCGATGAAGCGCGTCAAGGAGGGGCTGGAGGACGCCAGGAAAGGCCGCACGGTCAAAGCCAAGGAAGACTATACGAAGTACCTGAACGACGAGGCGTAATGTTTGCGCTGATCTTCACGGCGAGCGCGCAGAAAGATCTCGAAGCGCTGGAACGCACGCCGCGTCATGAAGGCCTCGTGAGACAGATCAAGAAATCGCTGGCGTACCTGCAGCACAACCCCAAACACCCTTCCCGCCACACCCATCCCTACTCCTCCATCTCGCATCCGTTCAATCCGAAGGAGAAGGTGTTTGAAGCCTATGCGCAAAACCGCACCCCCTCAGCGTACCGGATCTTCTGGTGTTACGGCCCAGAGAAACACCAACTCACGATTCTCGCCGTGACTCCCCACCCCTAGAACCCATCTAAAAAATCGTGCCAGGCACGATTTATTTGCGGTGAGACCAGGGGAGGCGGTGTTGGCTGGTGCAGAAGGTCCAGAGGCCGGCGAGCATGGCCAAGTTGCCGAAGCAAAAATACAGCGGAGGCGAGAGCCATTTGACGGTTTTGCCCCGCTGCTGGCAACAATAGCCGGCGAGCGCGCTGCCATAGAGCAGTGCCTGGGCGGTGAGCGCGACCGCGCGCCACCCTGCCGGCAGCCAGAACGTCGAGACCAACAACATCAGTAGAAAGACGGGAGCCAACGTGCGCAGCGCCTTGTGCGAAAAGAAGGCGAACGCGACCCATCCGCGCAGCGGATTCAGCAGATGCCGCAGCGCGACGATCTGCTGGCAATTGCCGACTGCAATGCGCCGGCGGCGCGCAAACTCGCTTTCCACTGAGGCTACCTCCCGCTCCCATCCCACCGCTGAGGGCTCATAGACCGCTCGAAATCCTTGCTCGACGACGCGCATGGCGATGACGTAATCGTCATTGATCGATGCCGCGGCCAGTGGGCGAAACAGCGATTTTCTGATGGCATAGAACGCCCCGTGCGCGCCGAGGATGGAATGCAGCCGGCTCTCTTGCTGCTTGATCGCGGTTTCATAGCGCCAGTACAACCCTTCCCCTTCTCCGCGCAGATCCTGCGAGGAGCCTTTCAACCGGTACAACCCACAGACGCAGCCGACCGATGCATCGGCAAAGGACCGCACCAGCCGCCGCAGCGCATCCGGTTCCAATTCAGTAGAGGCGCCGGAGAGCACGACGATCTCGCCGCGCAACTGCGGTACGACCCGGTTGAGCATCGCCGCCTTGCCGAGATTGCGCTCCATCGCGATCAGCCGCACGCCCCGGGGTACAAAGTGCTCCACGATGGCGTTGGTGCCGTCGGTGGAGCCGTCGCTGGCGACGACGATCTCCAGGCGATCCTTCGGATAGTCCAGGGCCAGGCTGTTGCGCAGCCGCGCCTCAATGTACGCCTCCTCGTTATACGCAGGAATCAGCAGCGAGACGATGGGAGCCCCATCACGCCGCACCGGCTCGCGCCCGAACACCCGCGCCAGCACCCATACCAGCAGCGGATAGCCAGCGTAGATGTAGATGAGCGCACTGAAGGAGAGCCAAAACAGGCCGGACATCGTCAGTAGCGGCTACCCTTCAACACCAGAAAGGAGCAGGTGATCATGGCTTCGGCCGATGTTTGGGGCCGCGGAAGGCTCCGGTGACCTGCCGCCGAAACTCCTGCACGGCCCGGCCAAGCGACTTGGCCAGCTCAGGCAGCCGCTTCGGACCGAAGATGAGCAGCGCGATCAACAGGATGATGACCAGTTCCGCAATGCCAAGCTGTTGGAACAACCCGAGTGCTTGCAGGGCGTCTTCCATGTCTCTTACCTCCTCATGCCGAGCGTCCCGCCCGGAGAGCCACTAACGCGCACAGCCGCGCTTCGGTCACAGAGAGCATCCATCCCTGCACCAGCACGGTGTGCTCCATTTCAAAATCCCGTCGCCTTCGCTGATGAAACCATTCCTGCAAGCGGGCGGTGGGAGCTGCCGCAAGCGCCCTGCGCTGCCGCCGCGGACTCATCAGCTCCACGAGCCGATGCCTATCCGCTTCTGCAGGCACGCAATCGAGATACGCGTGGCCGACCACGGCGGCGCTGGTTGGATCAGGCAGCAGGCGTCCCAACCGCTCGCTAAGCGGTTCAGATGGCATCCGCGGCATCAAGGGCGCCAAGGCCCGAAACGGGCGAAGCGCCGCGACGCCGATGGCGCCGAGAAGCACGTGCAGAAACCGCCGCCGTGTCACCGCCGACCGCCACATTACGCCAGGACCTCCTTCAGATGATCCGCCAGGCGAAGGGCCAGCGCCACACTGGTCAGCGTCGGAGGCGCGCTGCCGGAGGTCGGAAACACCGAGCTGCCCGCGGCATACAAGTTGCTGATCCCGTGGATGCGGCAGTCGGCGTTCACGACACCCTGCTTGGGATCGGTGTGCATTCGTGTCGTCCCCATATGATGCCATGATCCTTGAATGGGCCACGCGGCTTCATCGGGGCCGAGCAGGAGCTTGAGGCGGCCGAGATTCGTTCGACCCATTTCGAGCCCCACGAGCTCATGCCCTCTCTTTACGGTCTTCCGGTCCAGTACATCGAGCCGCCATTCCAGCCGCGCTTGGGGCTGGTTAAACCGATCTCGCTTGTCGGATAACATCACTCGACTGGACGGGTTCGGCACCTGCTCCGAACGGTTGATGACACGGGCGAGGCCTAGCGGCCGCTTGAGCACCTTGCTGCGAGCGGACATGAGGACCTCATCTATGTGGACGATGATATTCCGAACATGGGCGGCGAACCCAGGGGCGATCTTGCCGCGCCGTGCAGATCCAGCGATTGTTTCAAGGGATTTCACCCCCTCCAGTTCGCGCGGTTTAATGGGATCCAACTCGCAATTAAAATTGCCGATCTGCTCACGGCGCATCACTTCAGGAGAAAACCCAAGCGTGGCCATGGAACGGATGCGAACGCCATGGCGCTCCACCCAATGATGCGGGTAGAAATCGAGGCGAAGCTTCGGCTCCTGGCTCAGAAAGATCCCGCTTTCCATTCCCAAATGCTCCATGAAGAACCGCCCTACGAGATTATGCTGGTTGCCTAGGCCGGCGGTTTGGGTGCGGTTCGATGCCAGCAAGAGCCGGGCATTCTCGATGGCTCCTCCCGCCAGGATAAACCTCTTCGCTTCCACCCAGAACTCCTGCCGGTTCTCTACCGCCACTCTGGCCCTCGTCACCTTCTCGGCATCGGCGTTGGTCTCCAATTCCAGGATCGTGGCTTGCAAGTAGGTGGAGACGTTCGCCGCTTGGGCCAGCTCCTCGCGGTAGACACTGCCGAAACGTGTCGGTGGACTGAGCTGAAACACCAGTGTCTTCATGCGCTCGGGGGGGAATGGAATGTGTCGCGCCCTTTTGAATTCCCAATCCGCCGGTTCGTACGTCCACGGACCCAGCTGGCAGAGCGCGTGGGCCCGTTCGTAGTAGGGCATCAGCTCCGCCCGTCGAAACGGCCAGCCACTGTGCGGGATCCAGTCACGAACCTCAAAATCGATTTCATCCAGCGGACGGCACTCCCCGGCCCAGTGATTGGTCGTGCCGCCAAAATAACGCAACCGCGCCGCGACGAGCGGGAAATAAGGTAGCCCGGCGTTTTCACCCGCGTTCAGGGCCTGCGTTCGAGGATCCTGGGTCAATCCTCCGCTTTCCAAAAGACAGACCCGTGTCGAGCGCCCCGCGAACTCCCGGGCTAGCGTAATGCCGGCGGCCCCGGCGCCGATAATGCACAGGTCCGTCTTGATGGTCGTGCCTGCGGGCACCGTCCGGCTGTCGATGATCATGCCACCGGCTTACGCATTGGGCACAAGGCGGCGCTTCAGGCGTTCGTACCAGTAGACGCCGAGGGTGCGCTTCAGCACGCGGATCAACAACTGCTGGTTTGCCGCCCACCAGAAGGCGGGCTGCCAGCCCTCGACCATGGCCACCACGCGCTCGAGCGAAAACGGCTTGCGCACCACGACGCGCCGCAGCGCAAAGGGGTTGGTCTCCTTGCCGTTGGTGCCGATGTTGGAGACCCACACGGCGTCGTAGCCAGTACGCCGGGCCGCTTCGGCCACCGCCCCGTTCCAGAAGCCGCCGGGCGCGGCGATGGAATGAACCGGCGTGCCGAGCTGCTGCTCGAGCACGCGCTTGGATTGCACCAGCTCCTCTTCCATCTCCTGGCGCGACAGCGAGGTCAGCGGCCGGTGGGTGACCCCGTGCGAGCCGATCTCCATGCCGAGGAAGATAAGCTTGCGCAGCTGCTCCCACGTGAGAAACCCCGGCTGGCCGATGTGGTTCAGTGTGACGAAAAAGGTGCCCGTGAAGCGGTAGCGGTTCAGCAGCGAGGCCGCGATCTCGAGATGGCTGGTATAGCCGTCATCGAAGGTGAAGACGACGGTGCGCTCCGGCAAGCTGCCGTTGCCCTGCTGCCACGCCCGGAAGGCCTTGGAGCTGACGGTGCGGTAGCCCAGCTTGTGCACGTGCGCCAGCAGCGACTCCATCTCCGCCGCGGTGATCGTGTAGACCGCATCCCCGGGGCCCTCATGACCGTTCGCGCTGAAGTCATGGAAGGTGAGGGCGACGACGCGCATCAGCGGTGAGCAACCTGTTCGACCCGCTGCAGCATTTCAATAGCCTCCGCCAGTTGCGCGCGCTGCAGCTCCAGCGCCTCGGGATTCCTCGCATAGAGCTGCATGGACTTCACGAGCAGATCATCCACCGCCAGCAGACGCTTCGCCTGCGCCAAATACGTTTGCAGCTGGCGGTCGTTCTGCGCGGCGGAGAGGCGCTCCACCCGCTCCACCAGCTGCCGCAGCCGTGCTAGATACTCGTAGTCTTCCAGGCCGTCGCGCAGCACCTCAAGCCGCAGCGACGGCACCGGCCCGTCGGGCCCGGGGTAGTAGAGCGAGCCGTTGCCGTTCTGCTCCCATTGGGTGTTCATCGGGTCCTTATACGGATCGGTGGTCCAGTAGTTGACGCTCCAATACAGCAGGCCGCTCAAGCCGTACTTCCAGCACATCCACGGCAGGATGCGGTAGGCCATCGCCGGGTAGTCGATCACCAGCGTTGGAAACGGCGGCTTGGGGCCGGAGACGTACAGCCAGACCTCCTTGCCCAGCCGCTTCAGGGAATCCGCCCGGATCGGCTCGAAGGTGACGTTGCGCAGCACGACGATGTCGAACGGCTCAAGCCACTGCTGCAGCGTGCCGACGTGGGGCGCGTCGTAGAGCACGAGCAGATTCTTCAGCTTCGGCGAGGCCGCGCGGATCATCCGGCCGGCCTCCTCGGCGCGCGCCAGGCCCAACTCAGGCTCATCGTAGGTATAGACGTAATGCGCCTCCAGCAGCCCGGCCTGCTCCAACTCGTGGGCATAGCGCCGGTAGACCGGCTCCAGCTCTGCCAGGGCGGCGTCATCCTTCGGCCATTCGTTGTTGAAGCTGCCGCCGTGGCGGCCGACGGCGAAGGCGGAGAGCCCGCGCTGCCGCAGCCGCTTGACCAGGGCCAACTGCGCAGGATCGGACAGGTCGGCGTTGAGAATCGGCGAGAGGCGGTGACGCAATAGGTCGTCGTAAAATCGCTCGGCCAGCTCCTCCTGGCGCGGCTCCCATCGCTGCCACCACTGCGGGAAAAACTGGCTGTAGCCGCTCTGCAGGCGATTGAGATACACGTCAAACGCCGTTTTGAGCGTTGGGATCTGCGGCAGGTCGAAGTCCCACACGTGCACCGCCAGCTCGATTGTCGTGGGTGCTGCATTGTCGGCGCGGATGGTGATCACGCCGCGGTACTCCCCTGCGGGCGTACCCGGCGGCGTGTAGATGGTGACCCAGACAGGCTGGGTCCAGCCGCGCTTCACATCAAACGGCGTGGCAGCCGGCAGCGGATCCGGCCACCAGCCGACATGGCTGACCATGTAACCCGGCTGGCGCGTTTTGACGAAACCAACCGGCGACCAACTGATGGCGTCTGGTGGAATCGTTCCCTGTCCGCCCACATGGGTCAGCGGACCGGGCTCGATGCGCACCTGCCGCAGCTCGCCGAGCTCGCTGTGCAGGACGAGTTGGATGGCCTCGTACTCGTTGCGGGCCAGGCTGATCTGCGCCGGATTCAGGTGTGCGCCGGGAATCTCCCCGCGCTCCGGCAGCACTTTCTCCAGGGACGGCGCGACCAGCACGTCATATGGAATCAGCGGGTTGGGTGCTTGCGATGTCCCTCGACTCGTCCCGCCGTTGGCGGGACTCGCTCGGGATTCCGCCCCCTCCGAAAGCTCCTGGGGCTCCACCTGCGGCGTGGCGGCCGCCATGCCCTGCCGCAGGGCGTTGAAGTCCGGCGTGGTCATCGCGCCGTGCAGCAGCGGCACGGTATAGAGGATGGGGGTGACGCGGTCATAGATGGTCTTCTTGAAGGTGATGCCGTCGAAGAGCGGCTTGCCGGAGTGATCCTGCGACTTGACGACGTTGCGCAGCAGCCGGCGGCCTTCATCCAGATACTGGCTCTTGCCCGTCAGCAGGTAGCTGTAGCCGGCGGCGTCGAAGGCTTCGAGATACTTCTCCCGCCGGAACATCGACTCCGTGGCGCGCACGATCGCCTTGCCCACCCGCTCGTTGCCGGTCATCCGGTGGTAGGCGATTAGCGCCGGGAGGGTATGCAGCGTGATGTAGTTGGTTTTGACCTTGCCGTCCCACATCCGGTCGCGCGGGTTGTAGGTTTCAACCCACGCCCCGTCTTCCCGCTGGCCCAGCAGCAGCACGCGGATCCAGTCATCCGCCTGCGCGCGATAGCGGCGATCGCCCGTGGCCTGGTACATCAGCACGTCGCCCCAGAGCACGTTGGACACCCCCCGCAGCGGCGCGATGTCCGGATGCTTGGTGTACGTCACGGGATTCTGCAGGAGGAAACCGCCGACCTCGTTGGCGACGTCCATCGCCCGGTCGTAGCCGGTGAGGTAGTAGTACATCAGCAGCCCCAGCACATGCGTGTGGGTGGCCTCCTCGTTGCGCCCGCTCCAGTGGTTGGCGCTGTGCCGGTGGATCGAACCAACCTTGGCGAAGGTGTCGGGGATCTTCTTGCTCAACCGCGGATCGTTGGCGACGGTGTTGTAGTGCACCGTGTCCACGTCCATCACGTGGCGCGCCTTCGTCTCGCCGAATCGGAAGTAGCGCAGATCGAGCGACCGCATGAAGCTCACCAGCGCGGCGGCGTGCGTGCCGACCGCCTCGCAGTTATGCCACCCCCAGCGCCCTTCCGGATGCCAGCCCCACTCGTCGTACGATTTGTCGTACGCTTCTTTGCGCCACCACAGCCGGGTATCGCCCCAATCGAGCATCCCGTACCAATTGAAGTTGCGGATCTGCCGGTCAGCCCAGTTGAAGAGGCCGTCCATCAACGCTTCGGTCTCGCCGAACTGCTCCCAGAAAGCCGGCGCCATCTCGCCCCAGACGTTGGTGGCCTGCAGCCACACCGGATGGGCGGCCAGCAGCCACGGCTGCTGCCAGAGTCCCGCAATGGACCGGGCGGTGGGGGCCTCCACCGGCACGCCGAGAAAGCCGAAGACCATCTCGTGCGTCTTGCCCAGCCCGAAGGCGCTGCCGCGGGCGACGTCATCCGGGCCGAAGGCCTCCTTGGTGGTCCGTAAATCCAGCTCGCCGGCGGAGGCGGGCCACAGCTTGATGATGAGCCGATTCGCCTGGGGATCGGCGATGAGTTCTTTCGGATATTGCTGCCAGGCCTCGCGCACCAGCGCCATGACGCCTGCCGTCTCGTTCTGTGCCAGCACCCATCCCTCGTTGCGCCCGCCCTTGCGCACTACCGCCTCTGCCTGGGTGATGCGGAAGGCGTCGTGGGCGTGCTGGTGGATAACGGTTGGCGCGCTCAGCGGTGCTGCCCACGGCCCCTGCTCATCCGCCGTCAGCAGTTGGCCGCCGGCGGCCGTCGTCACGGGCAGCTCCAGGCGGATCTCCTCAATGGTCTCGTTCTCGGGCAATTTGATGTCCTTGTACTCATGGTGGTACGTGTTCGCCGGATAGCCGGTATAGATGACGGTGTGGTAGAGGCGCACCTGCGGCAAGCCGGCGAAAGCCTGCAGGCGCACGGTAAACTGGCAAAAACCCTTGCCGCCTTCGTCGCGGAACCATCCGCTGGCCTTCAGCGTGGCGCGCAGCGGGCCGCGCTCTTCCACCGTCAGCGTATAGCTCTTGCGGTCTGCCAAGCTGCGGAACGCGCGCCCCTGATGCATGATCACCAGATCGCCCGCCCCGGCAAGCCGTTCTTCTTCACTGAAGGCGCCGTCACGGTTGCGATCCACCAGCGCCGACTCAAACAGGGTGAAGTGCTGTTTGCTGACGGAAAACTGCAGCGGCCCGGTCGTCACCCGCACCGCCTCAGGCGTTTCCTCCACCTGCACACGCGCAGCCGGTTCGGCCGGGGGTGCTACCGGCGCGCCGTACTCCAGCCAGAGATCGCGGCCAGCAGCCCCTGGCGGGATCGTCGTGGTCACTTGCAGCCATTTCAGGCTACCGTCCTCCCATCGGGCCAATGGACGAGTCTGGAGCGGCCAGGCCAGGCCCTGCGGATCCACCAGCCGCACCGCATCGTGAGGTTGCAACTGCCCCATCGGCAGCGGCACGCCGCCGGTGACTGGAAACCCCACGGAGAGCGGTGCCTCGGTCACGAGGCTTAGCGGCACGCGCACCACCGGCTGCCCGGTGGCTGCATCCGTGCCTTGCCAGCGCGCGATCTGCTGACGGAAGTTCCAGGCGCTCAATTGATTCGGCGTCACCGCCGCATCCTCCAACGGCATCTGCGCGCCAATCGGCTCCACGTCATCGCCTGCGGCCTGCGCGGTCTGCAGGCGCACCGCATCCAGGAAGAAGCGGGCCGGCGCCTTCGGTTTCCATTGGAAGAGGCTGATCTGCGCGATGTGCCGCACGTTGAGCTGCTCGCGCAGCTGGGCGATCGGAATGGTGATGTGGTGGGTGGTCTGGCTGCTGAGGTGGAGCTCCCGCTTGTAGCGGCGGCCGGCGCCGTCCTTGATCTGGACGATGAGGCGCTCCACCGACGCCTGGGGATTGTGCACGTCGAAGCGCAGGGAGGCGTAGCGGCTCCAATCGCGCAGCTCCGCGTGGTTGCTGAAGTAGTCTTCGATCATCGCGGCCGGCGCGTCGCTCTTGCGGAAAAGAATCTGCGCGCCCCCCGCCCCGTGGGTGGCCTGCTCCGCGCTGCGAATGGCGGTCGCATCGCGCAGCTTCCAGCGCTCGGTCAGCTCTGCGTCGGATTCAAAATCGCTCAGCCATAGTTCCTTGGCCGCATGCGAGGCCGCCGCCGCTCGCTGCGCCGCGGCAGAGGATGGCGGTGCGCGCCGGTGCATGGCGATGGCCGCACCCACCGCGATACCCACTACGATGATGACCACCGTTTTCCACGAACGCATTAACCCTCTCCAGAAATGGTGTCAGACACTTTGGAAGCCAAAAGGTGTCTGACACCTTTTTGAAGGAGCGACTCATAGAGACTGATAGTCTGCGCGACCATCCGCTCGGCGCTGAAATACTCCTCAACGCGCTGCCGCCCGGCCTCACCTAGCTGCGTGGCGCGCGGCGGATCGCGCAGCAGCTGCACCATCGCTTCCGCAAGCGCTTCCGGGTTGCCCACCGGTACCAGCAACCCGGTGCGCTGCGGCTCGACCAGCTCGGGATTGCCGCCCACGTCGGTGGCGATCACCGGCTTGCCCATCGCCATCGCCTCGAGGATGACGTTGGAGCAGCCTTCGTAGATCGATGACAGCACAAGCAGATCGATCGCCGCGAAGACGTCGGCGATCTCCTGCGGCGAATCGACGAACCGCACCTGCGGCTGCAGCCCGAGCTGGCGGCTCAGTTGCTCCAGCTGGCCGCGCAGCGGCCCCTGGCCGACGATGAGAAAGCGGGCGTTGGGCTGCTGCTGCGCGACGGCCGCCGCCGCCCGCAGAAAGGTCGCGTGGTCTTTCTCAGGGGCGAGCCGCCCGACGATGCCCACCACCTGGTCAGCCGGGCCGACGCGCCACTGCTGACGCAGTGTCCCGTTGCGGGTGGCCGGATTGAACACGTGCAGGTCCACGCCGTTATAAATCGTGTGGAGTTTTGAGGCGGGCAGCCCCTCGCGGTCGCGCAGCACCCGCCGGATCGCTTCCGCGTTGACCGTCAGAGCATTCGTCATGCGGCCCAGCCACCGGTCGGCGGCGATGTAATGCCCCGGCTTACCGGCGTCGACGCTGCGCACCGCGCTGACGACGACCGGCACCCCCGCAAGACGCGCCGCCAGCCGGCCGTACAAGTCGGCCGTAAAGAGCCAGGTGTGGACGATGCGCGGCCGCTGACGCCGCAGCGCTCGCAGGAGGCGCCAGAAACATCTCCAGTTCCAGGCGCCCGATTGGGCGATGCAGGCCACCTCGATGCCGGCGGCGCGGAATCGCTCCAGATCTGCCTGCGGCTGATCCGAAAGCGAGATGACGCGGGCCGCGAAACGCTCCTTCGGCAGCCGGCTGACGAGCTCAAAGAGCTGGCGCTGCGCTCCGCCGGCGCCCAAATGGTCGATGATAAAAGTGACCGGCACGAGCGGGCGCAAGGCGCGCTGATAGAGCGCGTCATGGGCGCGCACCATCGCCGGCAAGCTCCAGCGGCCTCGCACCGCCGTCTGGGCCGCAGCCCCCGCGCGTTGGGCCAGCGCCGGCTCATCGACCAGGCGCGTCAGCCGTTCGACGAGCGAAGCCTCATCGTCCGGCGGCACCAGCCAGCCGGTGCGCCCATCCTCGATGACCTCCGGCACGCCGCCCACCGGCGTGGAGACGACCGGCACCCCCGCAGCCATCGCTTCCAGTGTCACCATGGGCAGCCCTTCGCGCTCTGAGGTAAACACCACCGCCCGCGCGCCGCCAAGCAGCGACGGCACGTCGTGGCGCACGCCGGCCAACACCACTTGGCCTTGCAGGCCGCGCGCGGCAATGCGCTGGGCCAGCGTCTGCTGCAGCGGCCCCTCGCCGATGATCAGCCCGCGCGCACCGGGCCGCGCGGCGATCACCTGCGCCATGGCGTCAATAAAGCGGTCGTGCCGCTTCGCCGGCACCAGCCGCCCGATCGCCAGAAACCTCGGCGCCTGCTCCGGCCATCCCAATTCGCGGTAGAAGCCAGAGGGCGGCACCGAAGCGAAGCGCTCCGTCTCAATCCCGTTGGGGATGACCGCCAGCCGATCAGGACCGATGCCATGCGCCACGTAGAAATCCTTCACGGCTTGTGACACCGCGATCAGCGCGCTGGTGCGCGGCGCCAGCCAGCGGTCAAGCAGCAAATACCACCACGGCTTCCACGTATCGGTGTTGTGCTCGGTGGCGATGACAGGAATGCCGGCGATCCATGCCGCCAGCCGGCCCCAGAGATTCGCGCCCCAGAGATGGGTGTGCACCAATTGCACCCGTTGCTGCCGCATCAACGAGACAAGCCGCCAGAGTGTTTGCAGATCGGCCGGCCCCCGCTTGCGCAGCGCCATGATCTCCACCCCGGCCTGCCGCAGGGGTGCGGCCAGCGCGCCCTCTTCGTTGAGACAAACGACAAGCGGCCGGTAGCGGACGCGGTCAAGATGCTCTGCCAGCAGAGCCACCACGCGCTCGGCGCCGCCGACGGCCAGCGACCATATCACGTACATAACAGCCGCAGGAGGGGCAAGGGGCATGGGGCAAGGG
>JACQRD010000049.1 GCA_016206675.1 Candidatus Omnitrophota bacterium | reverse complement strand
ATGGCTCCAGCACCGTCACCGACACCAACCATGTCACGGGCGAGGCGATCCTGCGGCAGAGCGATGTCAACGGCAACTTCATCAAGGAAGCCACTCTCAGCGGCAAGCAGCACTCCAACACCCTCACCGTGGTGCACTTTGCCGGCGGGGTGGAGGACGGGGTGGCTGCCGGCATGGAGCAGGGGCGCCTCACCTTCACCGGCTACAGCCACAACACGGTGGAGCAGTTCCTGGCCTTAAGCGAGGCCGCCATCCGCAGCGCGCTGCCGCTGCACTCAACGGCCGAACCGCCGCTCTTCCATCCCGACGGCACCTCCGAGAGCGTGGTGCGCGAGATGAAGAACACCAAGGACGGCCTGCCGGCCGGCGAGGTGCCGCACGCGGATCTCCGCAACACCATCGGCCCGCGCGGCAAGCTGGTGGCACGCATCCAAGGGGATGAGCGCGTGGTCTACGACCCGCACCAGCCGCTGGAGACGCCGCTGTTTAAGGTGGACCAGCGCGATCCCCGCAGCCGCATAGAAGAGTATTCGGTGCGGTTCCTCTTCGAGCAGGGCGGGGGTGTCGGCGTGGTGGCGGATGGTGTGCTCATCGGGCCGTTCGACTTCATCGGGCAGCAAACCGCCCTGGCCGGCACCCAAGTGACCACACGCGATCTGCTGACCCACCTCGTCAAGGTCGAAGGCTATGAGATCGGCCTGGGCTTAGTGGCCAGCGCGGCCACCGCCAAAGCGCCCACCGAGACCGACGAGCTGGTGATGCTCACGGACCTCACGACCGTGGAGCGCAATGCGCACGGTCAGGAGATCTTCTTCACCACCACCCGCACGGCCATCCAGATGGATCCCGCCACCGGCCTGATGCGGGGCCAGGAAAAGGTGGTCGAAACAATGCAGAGCTCCATCGAACGGGTCACGCGCGATGGCTCCGTCATCACCCGCGAGCTGAACCTGACGACCAGTGCTGAGACGCTCCGCGAGATAGACATCAACGGCTACGTGGTGAAGTCCGTCTCCACCAACGGCAACCTGCTGAAAGGCGTGCCGCCGCAGGATGCGGACTACCCGACCGTGACCTTCCTTGGCTACGCGCGCACGGTGAACGGCCGGCCGCTCGGGGCGATGGGGACGAGCCGCACCTACGGCTTCGGCCGGCGAGCCCTGCCGGGCGATGGCCGCTTCACCGTCAGCGCGGATGAGGTCGACGCGGCCAGTGAGGCGGACTTCAAGCGGCGCGGCGTGCCGGTGCTCAGGCGCACCGAGGCTCCGCGCTACGTGCCGGTCAACCCCGACAATTGGGACGACGGCTACCGGGTGGTCTATGACAACGCCTTCGAGACGGTCTTTGCCGGCGACCGCGTCTGGGGCGAGCAGCGGCATGGCCAAGTGTGGCATCCGTTGGGCAAGATGATCAGCTCGACCCAAGGCCGGCATCGCACCGACTACGACCCGGCCGCGCCACTTCAGAAGCCACGGTGGAAGATCGATCTTGGCGCTCCGGCTGACCCCGAGATGATGAAGCTCTACGGCGGACGCCTCTTGGAAGCCTACACCGTGGAGTACATCGCCATCGACGAGTTCACCGCCGCCGGCATGCACGTCACCATCCATGACCATCTCAACAACCGAGTTCATGTGGACGTGGACACCTACTTTGCCCGGATGGGGTTTGCCTATCGCACGGTCTACGGCTCACAGGGCAATGCCAAGGTGACCGAGGTGACCTTCCCTGTGCGCAACAGCTGGGGGGCGGAGTATGGCCGGGACATCTACCACGGCGACCGGCACGGCCATGTCAGCGACCGGTGGAACCCGGCCACGAAACGCTGGGAGCTGACCCATAAGAAGTTCGAGGACCGCAACGTCGACTTCACGGCGGGCAACGGGCCGACGGACGACCGGCTGACCACATCGCGGCACGACATCCACCGGGACATCCATCCGGAGCGCGTGCGCTCAACCAGAACGTATGACCGAGAACGGCTCCTGCGGGAAGTCGCCATCGGACCGCGGACCACGTTCATCGACCCATACGAGCACACCAGCGTCACGAAAGATAGCTCCGGCACCGCAACGGACGGCGAGATCATCATCGAGCGGGTGGAGGACTACATCTCGGAGTCGATCACCCGGAAGCACGACCGGCGTGAACGATCCGATCTGTACTACTTCGAGCACGGGCGGGGGATCAGGTTGCGCGATGCCACCGTTGTGATCAATGCCTTCGGTGAGGAGCAGACCGTGTACGTTGACCAGCACTGGGATGCGGATCCGGTGCAGCCGAAAGCGGGTGAGGATGAGAAGACTATCGTCCACTACAACGCCCGCACCGGCCGCGAGGTCAAGCGGGTCGTCTGGCTGCGGACGGATACCGAGGATAATCGCTGGTATCTCGAACGGGAGTACGGCGTCAGGAGCCGGACGATGTCCAACTACCGCTGGAAGGACGGCCAGCTGACACAAGATGTCGAGCATCATTTGACGCATGACACCTATGAAGAGCTCCTGGACATCAACGGCCGGACCATCCGCGAAAACCGCCGCCGCAACCGCGTGCTCCAGATCAATGGGCTGCCGCACGTGCTGCACTCGCTCGAGGTCGAAACCGGCGTCGACTACGAGGGGGCGACCGAGCGGCGCACCGAGGCCACCACCAAGGTCAACGGCGCGCTGAAGACGACACGGCTTCACAAGCGTGCCTACACCACGGATGGCGGAGCCACCTGGCATCAGCAGTCGGTGGTCAAGCCGCACGTCTTCGGCCCGTCGGTCATCGAACGCTATCGCATCGGCGACATCCACAGCCGCGCCGAAGAGGCCACAACTTACACTCGCACGGGATTGGTCATGCGCGTCACGCACCCGGAGCGGTGGGTGCGCGGCACCAACGTGGCCAGCGTCAGCCGCGCCGAAGACGGCTACGGCCGCACCATCGAGCGGCTGCGGCTGCTGATGGATGCGCCTGGCCGCGTGCGCAAGGAGGTAGAAGACACCGTACCGCTGCACCGGTTCATCCACACCGTGGTCAGCCCGATCAACGGGAAGAATGAGCATGTAGATGAAGAGCGCTACCTGATCATCGGCACCGGCATCCTCTTGAAGGCGATGGATGTGGAGACGGTCGACGCCGGCATGCTGCCCACCCTCTATAACGAGGCGACCTACTATGTGATCACCGCCCCCTACGATGGGGCGCCGGAGTACACGCTGAACATGCCGGATGCGCTGGGCGAGAACTCGGATGGCAAGGCGCTGACGCTCCATACGATTCAGCAATTGCGGCACGTCACGCACCTCTACGACCACCGGATCACGACCAAAGATGGCGAGCCGGTCATGGACGTCACCGACATCGGCCTGCGCACCGGCACCGGCACGGGCCAGTTGGCGAAGACCACCCGTGACGTGTTCGGCCAGCCGCTCGCTGAGCGGCAGGGCCACGTGCAATTTAACGAGCGGCACAACCTGGTCGGTGAAGTGATGCTGCGGGAAGCCCGGCAGCATGGTGCCTACACACGGGCGCTCCATCCCACCTACACCCCGGGCCGGTTCGTGCCCCAGCCGGGTGGCAGCTACGCCTTTGAGGCTGGGACGTTCGTCGCCGGGTCCGGTGGCATCATCGTCAATCAGGACGGCCGTCGCGATCTGGAGACGGCGCGAGAGGAGCTCATCACTGATCCGAAAGCTGAGCGCGAGGCCAGCGAGACCATTTTCGTGCGTACCCGTTGGCACTCTCCGCGGCTGCTGCCTGCGCACGCCGCGATGGGCGATCTGGCGTATGGCTGGTGGTGGTCGTGGCAGGTTGAGCATTCGACCTCCGACTGGACCACGGCGTTTACCTCCGAAGCGCTCATGGCTCCCGACGGCAGCCTGCGCGCGGTGCACGACGCAAAGCCGCGACGCGAGGGCGACGGGGCCGAAGGGCATACCTACTACCTGCCGGTGCTGCCGCCAACTCGGAATGTGGCCCTCAGCGGTCGACTCACCTATCCGACCTGGGGCGATGAGTACACCGTGGGAGTGACCTGGAGCGCGCCACTGTTTGCGCCGCCGGCCGCCGATGGCGCGCTGGAACTGCCGCACCGGCCGGCGCAGCCTGCCGCAGGCGAGCGGACAGCGCCTCAGCAGGACCTCTCCGGATTTGATGCGCTCTACTTCTACGTGCACAGCGATGCGCCGATCGATGCGCAGCGGGTCAACCTGACTGTCACCGACGGCAATGGCCGCGCCGTCACCGTCGACAGCGGCACGGCCGATGCCGAAGCAGGCCGCATCAACTTCTTCCCGCTGGTGGGCTACGAAGAGTTCACGCCGGACGACAAGAGTGCTCAGCGCCGCTTGACCATCCGGGCACCTCCCAGCGCCGTGCGCCAACACGGCCTCTGGGCGGTGTCGATCGCCCAGTTGCTCACCGCCGGGCTGGACATCAGCGACGTGGCCTCGGTGCGCGTGCAGGGGTTGCCGGCTGGCGCGTCGGTGTCGCGCCTGGGCCTGCTGGGTGATGGCACGACCCAGCAGACCGGCTTGGAGGAGCTGCCGCTGCGCCAGCAGGTGACGAGCTACCACGATGGCCGCGCGCGGACGATGACCCACCGGGAAACCCGGCGCGTCCGGCAGATGCTACCCGAACAGTGGCAGCTGCAGCCCATCCAGGAAGAGGACATCGCCACCGACCTGCTGCCCAACAACGTCATCCGGGTGCGCTTCACCGAGCGCGGCACCAACTGGAAACAGGAACACATCACCTTCGTCGACCTCTCCGATCCGAACAACCCGCGGCCCTGGAATGGCCAAACGCCGGAGCAGGAGTTCCTGGAGACGTACGCGGTGATCCGGGATGCAGACAAGACCTTGATCTACATGGTGCCCAATAAGATGTACGCCACGAAACTCCAGCAGTTCGACTCCACGCTCGCCGGTGAGAAGACGCCGTACCAGACCGGGTATGGCGAAGGGCCCTATGTCATCGTGCTGACCCACAATGGGCCACTCGGCACGCTGCGCTCCAACATCGGCTCCAATACCTTTGTCTCCGCGGTCTATCGCCTGACCGGTCCAGAAGCGTTCAATGGGATCCGGGATGTTTTGAAGCTGGTCACGGCCAATGCCGCCAACCACATCGCCATGATCCAAGATCAGCCGCCGGCGGCGATTACGTCGTTGAATACGGGCGATGAGCGGCCGCCGTATGAGGGGGTTTCACCAGATGTTGCGCCGGGGACGGTCGACCGCGCGTCCTATCTCCGCGCCACGTTGAGCCGCCGCGTCGGGCCGGATGCATTGCTCTTTGCCACGGCTGAGGGGCCGGTTGCCGCCTCCTACGTCGACACCAAGCGCGAAGCGGAAATCCTCCTCGGGCTGCTGCAGGCCTCAAACGATGACTCGCTGCCGGCCGGGTTGCGCCGCCACGCGGTGCAAGAGGCGGCGAAGGTGGCCGCGCGCTACCGGGCGCTGTCAGAGCACGGGACGCGCCTGCTGGCCTCCTCGTACCACCCTGTGAAGATGGACAGGACGGCGGGCGACGTGAGGTACGAGCCGGTTGCCTACAACGTCACCTTCGGGCAGCGCGACAACGCCAAACTGACCGCCTCGGCCAACGTGACCATGGCGTATGTCTGGCTTGAACTGTACCGCGCAACCGGCGACCACGAGGCGCTGGAGGCCGCCAAGCACATGCTGCGGCTGCTCTTCTGGGGGCCGTCGCTCAGCGGCCGCGATCGCTCGCCCTTCATGCACGCGGGGTTCCGCGCGGGCCTCAACGAAACGCCGGTCGTGGATGACGCGGAAGAGATCCCGCGCGGCAAGACTGCCTTCGATGAGCGCTACAAGGGCGAGACGAACGTCAAAGCGCTGTGGCTGCTGCAGGCGGCGACGCAGGAGTTGCAGGCGGCGGGCGATCCCATGGCCCGAGAGCTGGAGCCGATCGCCCAGGCCCAGTTGGAGTGGTTCGTGCGCTACTTTGTGCCGTTCGTGCAGCGGTGGGATGTGCTGCCCTCCGACGTCTTCCGGGTCTTCAGCCCCTACAACCACGACCCGGTGCCGTACCAGTTCATTCAGAACAAGGGCAGCACGCCGGAGGATTGGCTCTGGGCGCTGCTGGGCATCGCCGAGCTGCGCCAGCAGGGGCGGCTGCAGGATGTCACGCAGGAGGATCTGCGCCGCTGGTTCGACAACGCCTGGCGGGTCTTTGGGGTAAAGGCTCCCTCACCGGAAGGCGGCGAGGAGCCGCTCTATGGCTTCGATGCGGCCATGGATCTGGGCCGGGAGCAGGGCCGCGCGATCTTCGGGCCGGCCACGGCGCTGGCCCAGTACGCCGCGCAGCAGTTGGGCTACCGCGAGCCGGCCGCCTTCTTCGCGCGGCAGTTGGAGCGGATGCGCCAGGCCGATCTGATCGCCGAGGTGGCGGGTGTGTCGCCCGCGCCGGTGGGGCGGCTGGGCCTTGAGACGCACGCCGGCACCATGATTCCAACAACTAAAGAGGCAGGTGGCGCCAAACAGTGGCCAGGCTCGCCCGAAGCCACCAACCTTGAAACGCTCTCGCGCTCCGGCGAGAAGCTCTACGACGGCTCGCGGGTCTTGTCCCCCAGGCGTCCGTGGCGCTTCATGACGTGGCTCGCACTGCCGCTGTTGCTGAACCTGGCCAGCGCGGCTGCCGCCCATGCCAACGGCATGGAGCGCTACATCGAGCGCGAGCGGGTCAGCCTCATCATGGGCAAGCTCTGGGAGTGGCTGACGGCGGTCGGAGGGTTCGATCTGCCAGGCTACTTTCTGGTGCCGCTGATCGGCTACACGTTCGTCTCCTTCGGCCTGTGGCTGGCCTTCAACTATCGCCGAGGACGGCAGTTAGCCCCGGCAGCCGGCGATCTGACCACCGAAGCGATTCGAGAGGAGGCGGAGGTGCGGCTGAATGAGCGCGTCTTCAACACCGGCCGCATGCCGCTCGTTGAGCGAACCGCATACGCCGACGGTCCGGTGACCGAGGCCAACTTCCTGGCCGGTCTGAAGCAGTGGATCTATCCGCTGGCGATGCAGTGGCGCAACGGCCGGCATGACACCGACGATCCGTGGCTCAACGGGTTGGATGAGTTCGTCATGATGGCCTCCCTCTTTGCACGCAAAGTCGCCCGCGACGGCCAGAAGGAGGGGCGCCGCCGCACCATCACCCTCGACTTCGGATGGCTGCTGCTCGGCGGCAT
>JACQRD010000007.1 GCA_016206675.1 Candidatus Omnitrophota bacterium | reverse complement strand
CTGCAGGAGGATGATGATGATCATGAAGACCGCCAGCAGCACGTGCACCACCAGAACCACTCCGTAAACCATCGTCACACTCCCAGCATTGCGGATTGCGGATTGCGGATTGCGGATTGAAAAACCAATTCGCAATTCGCAATTCGCAATTCGAAATTTCCTCGTTTTTTCATCGCATGGCTGCCTTCGCGTCAACCGCGGCTTTGACAATCGTGGCAAATGCGTCGGCTTTCAGGCTGGCTCCGCCAACCAGCGCCCCGTCCACATCCGGCTGCTGCAGCAGGCTGGCGGCGTTGCCCGCGTTGACGCTGCCGCCGTACTGGATGCGGACGGCCTCGCCAACCGGCGCTCCGAAGCGCTTGGCCAGCCACTGCCGGATGAACGCGTGGACCTCTTGCGCCTGCTCCGGGGTGGCGTTGCGCCCGGTGCCGATGGCCCACACCGGCTCATAGGCGATGACCACGCGCTGCGCATCCGCCCCCGTCCAACCTCCGAAGGCGCCCTCAAGCTGCGCGCCAACGACGCCGACGGTCTGGTTGGCGTCACGCTGCGCGAGCACCTCTCCCACGCAGAGAATCGGCGTCAGGCCGGCAGCCAGCGCGGCCTTCGCCTTGCGCTGCACCGTCTCATCGGTTTCGCCGAAATGCTGCCGCCGCTCCGAGTGGCCCACGATGACGTAGCGGCAGCCGGCATCCACCAGCATCGGCGCGGAAACTTCCCCGGTAAACGCCCCGGAGGCCTCCCAGTAGAGATCCTGCGCGACGAGCCCGATGCGCGAACCCTCAAGCGCTTGGCGGACCGCAGCCAGGGCCGTGTAGGTCGGGCACACGATGACCTCAACGGCGTCGGTGTCGCACGCCGCCTTCACCTGCCGCGCCAGCGCCTCGGCGTCGGCCTGCAGCAAATTGAGCTTCCAGTTGCCGGCGATGAGGGGCTTGCGCATTTATTTGGGGACAGCCACCGATTTCCGGAAATCGGTGGCTGTCCCCGATTTTTCGCGCAGGACGGCGATGCCGGGCAGAACCTTGCCCTCGAGAAATTCCAGCGAGACGCCGCCGCCGGTGGAAATATGCGTCATCTTTGAGGCCAGGCCGAGCTGCTGCACGCAGGCCGCCGAATCGCCGCCGCCGATGACCGTCGTGGCCTTGATCGCCGCCAGCGTTTCGGCGATGGCCCGGCTGCCGGCCATGAACCGCTCCTGCTCGAAGACGCCCACTGGGCCATTCCACACCACCGTCTTGGCATCCTTCAATGCGCCGGCAAAGCGCCGGATGGTGTCAGGGCCGATGTCCGCTCCGCCCCAGCCGTCGGGAATCTGGCCGACCTTCACCGTCTTCACCGGCGTGCCCGGATCAAGCGAGGTCGTGATCACATGGTCGATGGGCAGCAGCAACTCCACCTTGCGCTGCGCGGCCTTCGCCAGCAGTTGCTTGGCCAGATCGACCTTGTCCGCTTCAAGCTTCGAGGAGCCGATGGCATGGCCTTGCGCTTTCAGGAAGGTGTACGACATGCCGCCGCCGATGAGCAGGCGGTCGACCTTCTCCAGCAGCTGGTTGATGACGCCGATCTTATCGGAGACCTTAGCACCCCCCAGGATCGCCACGTAGGGACGCGCCGGCTCGGCCAGCGCTGTCTCGAGGTACTTCAGCTCCTTCTCGATCAACAAACCCGCCACGCCCGGCACGATCCTCGCCACCCCTTCGGTGGAGGCGTGGGCGCGGTGCGCGGTGCCGAAGGCGTCATTCACGTAGACCTGCCCCAGCCTCGCCAGCTGCGCGGCGAAGGCGGGATCGTTCTTCTCTTCTTCGGCATGGAAGCGCAGATTCTCCAGCACGGCGATCTCGCCCGGCTTCAACGCCTGTACGCGCTGCTCCACCCCCGGCCCGACGCAGTCATCCAGAAAGGCGACGGGGCGCTTGAGCAACTCTCCCAGCCGCTGCGCCACCGGCTTGAGCGACATCGCCGCTACGCGCTGGCCGTCCGGCCGCCCGAGGTGGCTCATCAGGATGACTGAGGCGCCCTGCTCGAGGGCGTAGCGGATGGTGGGCAGGCTTTCGCGGATGCGAGTGTCGTCGGTGATGCCTGCCTGCGCCGCGCCAGGCGGCGCGGCAGGCAGGCGGCCGCTGCCCTGCTCTAGCGGGACGTTGAAGTCGACGCGGATCAGGACGCGCTTGCCCTTGACGTCGACGTCGCGGATCGTCTGCTTCATCACTTACGCGCCGACGGCCACCTTCGCGCCCGCCGAGCTCGACGCGCTGAACCCCTTCTTGGCGAGGTACTCGATGAGGTCCACGACGCGGTTGGAGTAGCCCCACTCGTTGTCGTACCAGCCGAACGTCTTGACCAGCTGCTTGTCGATCACCGCCGTCATCGTCGAGTCAAAAATCGAGGAGTGGGGATCGCCATTGAAGTCCTTCGACACCAGCAAGTCGGTGTTGTAATAGAGGATGCCCTTCAGCGGGCCGCCGGCCGCCGCCTTGAAGGCCGCGTTGACCTCCTCCACGCTGGTGGCCTTCTCCACCTGGCAGGTGAGATCGACGATCGAGACGTTGGGCGTCGGCACCCGAATGGCTGTGCCGTCGATGCGCCCCTTCAGTTCCGGAAACACGACGCCGACCGTCTTGGCCGCTCCGGTGGTGCTGGGGATCATGGAGAGGGCCGCGGCGCGCGCCCGGCGCAGGTCCTTGTGGGCCAAATCCAGCAGGCGCTGGTCGTTGGTGTAGGAGTGGATCGTGGTCATGTAGCCGCGCACGATCTTGAAGTTCTCGTGGAGAATCTTCGCCATCGGCACGACGCAGTTCGTCGTGCAGGAGGCATTGGAGATCACGTGATGCTTGGCCGGATCATACTGCTTCTCGTTGACGCCCAGCACGATCGTGAGGTCCTCGCCCTTCGCCGGGGCGGTGATAATGACCTTCTTGACCCCCTTGGCGTTGAGATGCCCGGCCGCCTTCTCCTTGTCGGTGAAGGCCCCGGTGGACTCAATGACGATCTCCACGCCCAACTCGCCCCAGGGGATCTCCGCCGGGCTCTTGCTGGTGAACATCTTCACCGCCTTGCCGTTGACGGTGAAGCCGTCCGGCGCCGCCTTCACCTCGGCGTTGAAGCGCCCGAGGATGGAGTCGTACTTGAGCAAGTGGGCGAGGGTGTCCGTCGGGGTGGGCAGGTCGTTGATCGCCACGAACTCGATGCCGGCTCGGCCGAAGCCCGCGCGAAAGACATTGCGCCCGATGCGTCCGAAGCCGTTGATCCCGACACGAACGGCCATGCGATCCTCCTTCTGTCTGCTGGGTAAGTGACGTGCGGCAAGAAACTCTATTATAGAGGCCGCGTCGCCGGAGCGTCAAACGCTAGTGAGGGCGCTGCGCCACCGCGGCCGCGGCGTTGTGCCTCCGGCACTACAAGCAGTCACGAACACAGGACTTCAGCAAGCGAGGCTTCAGCGCCGCCGTGGGCGGACCGCGAGTGACTGTGCGGGCTCAGCCCGGGGGCGGCGAACGGTTTGTGAGACACGGCCGGCCTGTCCGACGAGCCTATCCGACGAGGAGTTGGCCGGCCGGGTCGACGCCCCTGGGCGCCCGGAGCCCGCACCGGAGCGAGCGGACGGCCACGGCGGCGCAGTACTTGTGGCGCAGCGTTCCGTCAGGCAACCAGGCGGGCGTCGCGGAGAAACTTGGCGGCGACTTCAGGCGGCGTCGGATTGATATAGAAGCCGGTGCCCCATTCGAAGCCGGCGATCTTGGTGAGCTTGGGGATCAGCTCGATGTGCCAGTGGTACTCCTCCCGCTCGCGCGGCTCGATCGGGGCGGTGTGGAGGATGAAGTTGTACGGGGGGTTGTTCAGCGCCGCGCGCAACCGCCCCAGCATCTCCTTCATCAGCCGGGCCAAATCCATCGTCGCCTCCTGGCTCATCTTGGCGAAGTCCGCGCGGTGCTCCCGTGGCAAGATCCACATCTCAAACGGGAAGCTCGAGACGTACGGGCAGTAGGCGACGAAGGAGCGGTTCTCGCCCACCAGCCGCTCATCCTCCTGCAGCTCCTGCTGCAGCGCGTCGCAGAAGGCGCACCGATCGCGGAACTCGAAGTAGCGCTCCGCCCCCTTGAGCTCCTCCTGCACCCGCTTCGGCACGATGGGCAGCGCGATCAGCTGCGAGTGGGAGTGCTCCAGCGACGCGCCGGAGGAGAGCCCGTAATTCTTGAAGATGAGTGTGTACTTCAGGCGCCGGTCGCCGCGCAGATCGAGCGAGCGGGCCTTGTAGGCGTTGAGGACGGCCGCCAGCTCCTCGTGGGTGAAGTCGGCCATCTGCCGCTGATGGTCTGGCGTTTCGATGATGACCTCGTGCGCGCCAACGCCGTTGCACAGATCGAAGACGCCGATGCCGCGTCGGTTCAGATCCCCCTCGATCTTCAGCGCGGGGAACTTGTTGGAGATGACCCGTAGCGTCCAGCCGGGGCCGTTGGGGAGCCCCCCGGCGGGGCGCTGGACGTAGATCTCCGGCGGGGTCATGGCCTCGTTGCCGTAGCAGAAGGGGCAGCGCCCGCTGGCGACGGCGGAGGTCTCCTGCGCGAAGGCTTCCGGCCCGTCGGGCTGGTCGGTATCGATAATATTCCAGCGACCTGTAATTGGGTCACGACGCAGCTCAGACATCCACCCTCGCTTCGCTCGGGTGTGAACCGTGAACCGTGAACCGTGAACCGTCAAGCATCCTAATGGCTTTTACGGTACACCGTACACGGTAAACGGTACACGAACCATGCGTGAGTCTCATGAGTAGTTAGAGTCCCGCCTCACGCAAGTACTTAGCCGATTCTTCAGGAGGAGTGGGATTGATGTAGAAGCCGCTGCCCCACTCGAAGCCCGCCACGCGCGTCAGCCGCGGGATCAGCTCGATGTGCCAATGGTAATCCTCTTCGATTGTCTTCCAGTGGCCGACCTTGCCGCGCTGGTTGCGCAGGGGGGCAGTGTGCAGCAGCGCGTTGTAGGGGGGGTCGTTGAGCACCAGCTTCAAGCGGCTGAGCACCTGCTTGAAGACCCGCGCGACGTCCGTGAGCTCCTTCGGCTGCATCTTGCCGAAATCGCAGCTGTGCCGCTTCGGCAGCATCCAGATCTCAAACGGAAACCGCGCCGCGAAAGGGCAGAGGGCGATGACGTGCTCGGAGTCGATGACGACGCGCGCCTTGGCCTCGCGCTCCTGCGCGATGAGGTCACAGACGATGCAGCGGTCCTTGTCGTCGAAATACTTCCGCGCGCCGGTGAGCTCCTCTTTGACCCGCAGCGGGGTCACCGGCGTGGCGATCAGCTGGGAGCGCGTATGCTGCACGCGGCCAGCACCGGCGATTTCGCCGTAGTTCTTGAACCACAGGATATACCGGAAGCGCGCGTCGCGCTCCAAGTCGGCGATGCGCTGGATGGCGGCCTGAAAGGCGGCCTGGATCTGCTCCGGCGGCAAATCGGCGGCGTTGTTGATATGGCGGGGCGTTTCGATGATGATCTCATGCGCGCCGATGCCGTCCATCACGTCGTACATGCCCTTGGCCCGGCGGTTGAGCTGCCCCTCGACGCGCAGCACCGGCTTAATGCTCGGCACCACCCGCACGGACCAGCCCGGCGAGTCAGAGCCGTTGCCGTTGGTCCGCACGGCGAGAATCTCCTTCGGCGTGGCGGTCTCCTTGCCTTCGCAGAAGGGGCAGCCCTCCGTCGGCAGCGGCGCATCGCGCTCCGCGATGAAGTCGACAGGGCGCTTGGCGCGCTCGGTGGCGATGATGACCCAGCGTCCGATGAGCGGATCTTTCCTGAGCTCAGGCATACTCCCTCGCTTCGCTCGGGCGTGTACCGTGTAGGGTGTACGGTGTACCGTAAGAAAATACGGTACACGATTCACCGTTCACGGTTCACCGCCAAATCGTTCCCCCACTTGAATGGGATGGCCGGCGAGAAATTCACGGGCGGACATGCGGCGCTTGCCGGGCCACTGCAGCTCGGTGATGCGCAACAGGCCCTTCCCTGTCGTCACGCGG
>JACQRD010000046.1 GCA_016206675.1 Candidatus Omnitrophota bacterium | reverse complement strand
ATTTTACCGTCGAGTCGACGACCTCCGCCATCCCCCTGCCCAACGAGGACATGAAGGGGCGCATCATCGGGCGTGAAGGCCGCAACATCAAGGCCTTCGAGCTGGCCACCGGCGTGGATTTGATCGTCGACGATACGCCGGACGTGGTCACCCTCTCCTCGTTCGATACGGTGCGGCGCGAGATCGCCAAGCAGTCGCTCGAGCGGCTGATGTCCGACGGGCGCATCCACCCGGCGCGGATCGAGGAAGTGGTGGAGAAGGTCAAGAAGGAGTTCCAGCAGCACCTCATCCAGGAAGGCGAGAAGACGATCAGCGAGCTCGGTGCGCACGGTGTCAACGCGGAGCTCGTCAAGCTTATCGGCCGGCTGCGCTACCGCACCAGCTACGGGCAGAACGTGCTGGTGCATCTGAAGGAGACCGGCTATCTCTGCGGCATGATCGCCGCGGAGCTGGGCCTGGATCAGCGGCTCGCACGCCGCTGCGGGCTGCTGCACGACGTCGGCAAGGCGGTCAGCCACGAAGTGGAAGGGCCCCACGCCATCATCGGCGGCGAGCTGGCGAAGAAATACGGCGAGTCGCCAGAGGTCGTGCACGCGATTGAGGCGCACCATGAAGATGTGCCGCCCCGCAGCCTGATGGCGGTCTTGACGATCATCGCCGATTCCATCAGCGGCTCTCGACCGGGTGCTCGCGGCGATACGCTGGAGAACTACGTCAAGCGGCTGCAGGCCCTGGAGCACATCTGCGACTCCTTCGGCGGCGTGGAGAAGGCCTACGCGATTCAGGCCGGCCGCGAGGTGCGCGTCATCGTGCAGCCGGAGCGGGTGACGGACCTTGAGGCCATCGCGCTCTCGCGCGAGATCAAGCGCAAGGTTGAAAGCTCGGTTGAATTCCCGGGGCAGATCAAGATTACCGTCATCCGCGAGACTCGATCGATTGAGTACGCGCGATGACAGTCTGGATGCTAGATACTGGAGACTGGAAGCTAGAAATGAACTACGGAAATCGGGCTTGTGTCCAGCTTCCAGCTTCCAGCTTCCTCCCCGATGAAAATCTTGCTCATCGGCGATATTGTAGGGCGGCCGGGCCGCGCCATCGTCGAGCGGCAGCTCGTGGGCCTGCGCGAGGAGCTGGGGCTCGATTTCGTCGTCGCCAATTGCGAAAACGCCGCCGCCGGCGCCGGGATCACCCCGGCCATCGCCGATGACCTCTTCCGCGCCGGCGTGGATGTGCTGACGTCCGGCAATCATGTCTGGAAACTGCGTGAAGCCCATGACCTGCTTAAGCGCGACCACCGGGTGCTGCGGCCGGCGAACTACCCGGACAGCGCCCCGGGCCAGGGGACCGTGGTGGTGGAGGCCATCTCAGGGCAGAAGGTCGGCGTGTTGAACGTCATGGGCCGCGTGTTTATGGAGCCGCTCGACTGCCCCTTTCGCGCGGCCGAGCGCGCCGCGGCACGACTGCGCGCGGAAACCCCGATCATCATCGTCGACATGCACGCCGAGGCCACCAGCGAGAAGGTGGCCATGGGCTGGTTTCTCGACGGGCAGGTCTCCTGCGTTTTCGGGACGCACACGCACATTCCCACCGCCGATGAGCGGCTGCTGCCGAAGGGCACCGCCTTCATCAGCGATGTGGGCATGACCGGTCCGTACGATTCGGTCATCGGCCGCCGCGTCGATCAGATTTTGGAGCGCTTCCTCAGCGGCGTGCCGCAGAGGTCCGAGGTGGCGGAAGGCAACGTGCAACTGCGCGGGCTGCTGGTGGACGTGGATGAAGCCACCGGCAAGGCGCGAACCGTTGAACGCCTCACACGCACTCTCAATGAACCGGTTCCTGCCGCAGGCGATTGATTCGGATCCGGCGCGCCCGGCTCCTCAGGCCCTCACCGTCAGCCAGGTGGTGGCGCGCATCCGCAGCCTGATCGAGCAGCAGTTTCCCGCCGCCCTCTGGGTGGAAGGGGAGCTCTCCAATTGCAGTTTTCCAGCGTCAGGCCACATCTACTTCAGCCTCGTCGATGATCAGGTGACTGATCGCTTTGGCCAGCGCCTTGTGCTGCCGTGCGCGTTTTTCAAGAACGCCAACCAGCGTCTCGCGTTCAAGCTGGAGGACGGCCAAAAAGTCCTCTGTCTGGGCCAGGTGACCACCTATGAGGGCCGGGGACAGTACCAGCTGCGCGTGCTGCGGGTGGAGCCGCGCGGCATCGGGGCGCTGCAGCTGGCATTTGAGCAGTTAAAGAAGCGCCTGCAGGCGGAAGGATTGTTCGATGAGGCGCGCAAGCGGCCCATTCCGAAGCTGCCGCGGCGCGTGGGGCTGATCACCTCGCTGAGCGGGTCAGTCGTGCACGACATGGTGGCCCGGCTGCGCGGGCGGCTGCACGTGCTCATCCTGCCGGTGAAGGTGCAGGGCGAGGGGGCGGCCGAGGAGATCGCCGAAGCGATCCGCCTGGCGAATGGGCGGCGCATCGCCGAGGTGCTGATCGTCGCGCGCGGCGGCGGCAGCCTCGAAGAGCTGTGGGCCTTCAATGAGGAGCGCGTAGCGCGAGCGATTTTCTCGTCGACGATTCCGGTCATTTCCGCCGTCGGGCATGAGGATCACTGGACGATCGCGGACTACGTGGCGGATCTGCGGGCCTCAACCCCGACGCACGCCGCCCAGCTGCTCGCCCATGAGCAGCAGCAGCTCATCCAACAGGCGCAACAATGGATCGAGGAGCTGCTCGACGGCATGCAGCGCTTCCTCGAGGATCAGGCGCAGCGCCTGGACGGCCTGCAGGGCCGGCTGCGGCTGCTGCATCCGCTGGCCCAACTGGAGCGCTGCCTGGCGCGCCGCCGGGATTTGTCGCTGCAGTTGACGAATGGGATGCGCTACGCGATGGATCGGCACGACCGGCATCTGCAAGGGCTCATCGGCCGGCTGGATGCGCTCAGCCCGCTGGCCGTGCTGGCGCGTGGCTACAGCATCACGCGGCGGCTGCCGCAGGGTGGCGTGGTCACTTCCGCCGGGCAGGTCCATGCTGGCGAGGAGCTGGAGACGCTGCTCGCCCACGGCCGCATTACCAGCACTGTTGTTCAGACACACCCGTCGGAATGACCAAGCACCAAACGGTTTGGTGATTGGGATTTGGTGCTTGGGATTTATTTGGAATTTGGGATTTGGTACTTGGAATTTTCGATCATACGCTGAGGAGCCAGAATGGCCCAATCACCGGATCTGAAGTATGAAGAGGCGCTCAAGCGCCTGGAGAAGCTCGTCGCGGAGCTGGACCGCTCCGAGCTCGACCTGGAAAGTCGACTGAAGAAGTTTGAAGAGGGCACGAAGCTAGCCCGTCTGCTGGCTAAAAAGCTGGATCAAGCGAAGAAGAAGGTCGAGGTGCTGGTGAAGACCAGCGTCGGCGAGACGACCACGGTGGCCTTTGATGACGATGCAGCTGAAGACGGTAGTCCCTCGGACGACGAGCCGGCTTGATCTCTGGCGCCGGCTGATCGACCGGGCGCTGGAGCGCGCCCTGCCCAAGGCCTCCGCGATTCCTCCGGTGGTGCATGAAGGAATGCGCTATTGCGTCTTTTCCGGCGGCAAGCGCTTCCGGCCCCTGCTCTGCCTCGGGGCTGCGGCGGCGGTCGGCGCACCATCGCGCGTGGCCCTGCCGGTGGCCTGCGCGCTGGAGTTGATCCACACCTATTCGTTGGTCCACGATGATCTGCCGGCGATGGACAACGCGGATCAGCGGCGAGGACAGCCAGCCTGCCACCGGAAGTTCGGAGAGGGCAACGCCATTCTGATCGGCGATGCGCTGCTGACACTGGCGTTCGATCTCATGAGCCGTCATGAGATGCCCAACGCCCTGGCGATCATCCACACCGTCAGCACGGCATGCGGCACGACGGGCCTCATCGGCGGCCAGGTGCTGGATCTGCAGGCGATCAGCCGGCCGCATGGCGCGTCAGAGGAAACCCTCAAGGAGATCGCCCGGTGGAAAACCGGCGCGCTGATCGGCGCGAGCGTGGTCTCCGGCGGATTAGCAGGTAGCGCTAACTCACATCAAATCAAATACTTACAGGGATACGGAAGAAACATCGGGCTGGCCTTTCAACTCATCGATGACATCCATGACCGCGAGGGGTTCGTCAACCGCTTGGGGCTTGACGAAGCCCGTGCGCAAGCGCACAATCTTATCGCTCATGCCATCGACATGGTGAAACCCTTCGGCACCGAAGCCGCCGGCCTGCGGCAGATCGCCCAGTGGCTCGCCTCGACCGCGTCCTGATTCATGCGCCTGTTGGATTCCATTGAGCGTCCGGCGGATCTGAAGCCGCTGAGCCACGCGCAGCTGCATCAGCTCGCCCAGGAAATCCGCGGCGAGCTGCTGAAGACCATCTCCGCGCTGGGCGGCCATCTGGCTTCCAGCCTGGGGGCCGTGGAGCTGTGCCTGGCACTCCACTACGTCTTCGAGGCGCCCGAGGATCTTCTAGTCTGGGACATGGGCTATCAGGCCTTCGCCCACAAGCTCATCACCGGCCGCCGCGACGCCTTCCACACGCTCAAGCAGTTCAAGGGGCTCACCGGCTTCAACAATAAAGATGAATGCCCCTACGATCTCTTCACGACCGGCCACGGCGGCACCGTGCTCTCCACCGCGCTGGGGCTGGCCATGGCGCGCGATCAGGCCGACGAGAGCCGCCAGGTGGTGGCGATCATCGGCGATGCGAGCCTCGGCGAAGGCATGGCGCTAGAAGCGCTCAATCACATCGGCCACCTCAAGACGAACCTGCTGGTCATCCTCAATGACAACAAGATGTCCATCGCCCCACCGGTAGGGGGCTTAAGCCGCTACCTCACCCGCATCGTGGTCAGCCCCACCTACAACAAGATCCGCCAGGATGTGGAAGATCTGTTGCGCAAGCTGCCGGCGGGTGCCAAGTTCCTGCGGCTGGGCAAGAAGATGGAAGAGACGCTCAAGGGCTTTCTTGTGCCAGGGCTGGTCTTCGAGGAGCTGGGTTTTCGCTACGTCGGGCCGGTGGATGGCCACAACCTGCCGGAGCTGATCTCAACCCTCAAGAACGTCCGGCGCATGAAGGGGCCGATCCTCTTGCACGTCAACACGGTGAAGGGCAAGGGGTACCGTTTCGCCGAGCAGGATCCGGAGCGGTTCCACAAGATCGAGGCGTTCGATCTAGAAACCGGCCAGCACAAATCGCAAGAAGCTCTAGGCTCTAGGCTGAAGGCTCTAGGCAAGAACGGGCGGCCTACAGCCTACAGCCTTGAGCCTACAGCCACGTTCAGCGAGGCCTTCAGCGACGAGCTGATCCGCCTGGGAGAGGCCAACAAGCGGCTGCTGGCCATCACCGCCGCCATGCCGGAAGGCACCGGTGTGAGCGAGTTTGCCAAACGGTTTCCGGATCGGTGCATTGATGTCGGCATGGCCGAGCAGCATGCCGTGGGGCTGGCGGCGGGGCTGGCCAAAGGGGGGGCTCGGCCCGTGGTGGCGATCTACTCAACGTTCCTACAGCGGGCCTACGATCAGATCATGCACGAGATGTGCCTGCAACAGCTGCCGGTGGTGCTGGCGATCGACCGCGCCAGTCTTGTCGGCGAGGACGGCCCGACGCACCACGGAGTCTTCGATCTCGCCTATCTGCGTCCGCTGCCGAATCTGCTGCTGCTCTCGCCCAAGGATCCGAGCGAGCTGCGCGCGATGCTGCGCTGGTCGATGGAGCAGAAGCTTCCAGTGGCCATCCGCTACGCCCGCGGCGGGATCGTCTGCGGCGAGCCCCTCGGCAAATCTTCCCGCATCATCACCGGCAAGTCGGAGAGCCTGCGGCCGGGCAAGGACCTCAGCTTGCTGGCGATCGGCAGCATGGTCTACCCGGCGCTGAAGGCGGCGGAGCAGCTCGCCCGTGAGGGCATCGAGGCCGCAGTCGTCAACGCCCGCTTCATCAAACCGATCGATGAGGCGATGGTGCGCGCCGCCGTGCAGACCGGCCACCTTGTCACGATTGAGGAGGGGCAGATCGCCGGCGGCTTCGGCAGCGCGGTCTCCGAGACGATTGACGCGCTGGCCCTGCCCGCCGTGCCCCATCTGCGCATCGGCCTGCCGGATCAGTTCATCGAGCACGGCAAGCGCAGCGAGCTGCTGCGGCTGGTCCGGCTCGATTCCGAGAGCCTCACGCAGCGCATCCTGCGCTGGTACCACGGCCTCAGCGCGCCCACCGACCTGCCCGCCCATGAAACTGATGAGAGGCAGGCGGGTGAGCTGCGCCTGCTGGCGCAGTCCGAGTAACTCAATCCGGTCACTCCATCCATGAGTGTGCGTGTCCGTTTCGCCCCGAGCCCCACGGGCAAACTCCATGTGGGGTCTGCCCGCACCGCGCTGTTTAACTGGCTCTTCGCCAAGCATGAGCGCGGCGCCTTCATCCTGCGCATCGAGGATACCGACCAGAAGCGCTCCAATCCCGCCTTTCTCGAAGACATCTACGCGAGCCTGACGTTTCTCGGCATTCACGCGGATGAGGGGCCGTACTTCCAGAGCCAGCGCATGCCGCTGTACCAAGCGCACGCTGAGCGGCTGCTCTCTGCGGGCAGGGCGGCGCGCAAGGAGAAGGCGGTGGTCTTCGAGGTCACCCCGCGGCCGGTGACGTTCAACGACGTGCTTCGTGGCGATATCACGGTGGACACCACGCTCTTCGAGACGCTGGTGTTGATGAAGTCCGACGGCACGCCGACCTACAACTTCGCCTGCGTCGTCGACGACGCCCTGATGAAGGTCTCGCACGTCATCCGCGGCGACGACCACATCGCCAACACGCCGAAGCAGGTCGTCCTCTATGAGGCGCTGGGCTTTCCGATCCCCATCTTCTGCCACATTCCGCTGATCGTCGGCGCGGATCGCGCACGCCTCTCCAAGCGGCAGGGGGCGACGTCGGTGGAAGAGTACCGCCAGGTGGGCTACCTGCCGGAGGCGTTCGTCAACTACCTGGCCCTGCTGGGTTGGTCGCCCGGCGGCAACCGCGAGATGGTGCCGCCGCAGGAGCTCATCGAGCTCTTCGAGCTGTCCAAGGTCCGCAAGACCGCCGCGTTTTTCGATCTGCGCAAGCTAGACTGGCTCAATGGCCAGTATCTGAAGCAGACGCCGGTGCCGAAGCTCTCCGGGCTGCTGGCCGAACGGTTGATGGCGAAAGGGTGGCTGCCGGCGGACTACGACCGCGCGTGGCTTGAGCAGCTGACCGCGCTGATCCGCGATCGGATCAAGGTCCTCGAGGATGTCGAGGAGCAGCACGCCTTCTTCTTCCAGGAGCCGCCGCAGTATCAGCCGGAGGCCGTCGACCAATTTCTGCGCCAGAACGGCACGCTGCAGCATCTGCAGGCGTTGCGCGAGCGGCTCAGCCATCTGAAGGCGTTTGACGCGGCTTCGGTCGAGGAGGCCACGCGGGCCTATGCGGCGGAGCAGGGCCTCGATGCGAAGGCGCTGATCCACCCGGTGCGCGTGGCCGTCACCGGCCGCGCGGTCAGCCCGCCGCTCTTCGGCTGCATGGCCGTTCTGGGTCGCGACAAGGTGCTCAGCCGCCTGGCGCACGCGGCAGAGCTGGCCAAGCCCTGATGCAGGAACAGCGGCGGTTCATCCGGGTGGAGACGCCGATTCTGATTGAGTTTCCGAGCCCCGGGACGCTGAAGACGCAGCGCAGCTTCACGCAGGATGTCAGCGAGACCGGCCTGCGGTTTCCCACACCGGTGCGGCTGGCCATCGGCCAGCCGCTGCCGCTGACGCTGGAGCTGCCCTTTTCCCACGCCTCAATGCAGGCCACCGCCGAGGTGATCTGGATCCGCGAGGTCTCCCGCCTCGGCGCCCCCCAGTATGACGTGGGCGTGCGCTTCCGATGGCTTGAGGATCCCGACCGCCAGCGCCTTCGCCGCCACCTCGCCAGCCTCTTCCCGTCGAGGGTGTAACCCTCCCTTGACGTCAAAAACCAATTCTAGCTATACTCCAAGAAGCCACTGTTGAGATTCTGGCCGTGGTTTCCAAATCGCAGGCCGGTGCGTGGTTGAAACGGGAGGGAACAGCCGAATGAAGCACATCGCCCTATCTGACATCAAGGACGATTTGTCACGATATCTCCATGTGGCCGAGCACCAAGAGGTCGTGATTACCCGTCACGGCAAGCCCGCAGGCATTTTGATCGGCTTCAAATCGGGAGATGACTGGTTTGATTACCGATTGGAGCACGATTCCCGATTTTTGCGCCGGGTCGAAAGGGCCCGAAAGAGCCTCCGTCAGGGGCGCGGCGTTAGACTGGAGGACATCAACTGGTCGTAGTTCCCTTTGGCAGGTTCTGATAGACTACCCCCTCTTTGTTTCATCCATTGGCGGATGGTGTAACGGTAGCACAGCAGGCTCTGGACCTGCTTGTCTAGGTTCGAATCCTAGTCCGCCAGCCATTCTTGACGCCCGTCGAACCAAGAAGCCTTCACGTCCCCCCGCTCGACGAACGGTAACTCATACAGCGTCAATGTGATGTGGGTAGGCGTGTAGACGACTTCCCGCACGAGAAGCTCGAATACCCGCCGCCGCTCCGCTGGCGTCAGTTCGTCAAGCACCTGGTCGAACGCCGCCAGTCCGTGCTGCACCGCCTCAGGCTCGATCTGCTTACCCTCATACTGCTGGATCGCCGTCTCAACGGTGGCGATCTCAAGTTCAACCTGCTTGCGGCGTTCCTCGAAGTCAGCCAACGCCTCACGCACGTAGTAGAGGTTCTCACAGCCGTTGCTTACGAGCTTGGTAACAAGCTGTTTGGCCTGGCTATCTACTTCTCCGAGCGCCCTCGTGAGCGCAGCCCGGCGCTGCCGAAGCGGACCAAGCTCTTTGACGAAGAGCCGGTTTGTGCTGGCGACCAGGTCCCTGCAGAGCTTTGGTGATTGCGCGATTCGCCTGACGCGGCGCAGCACGATTCCATCGAGCGCCTCAGCGGACACCCGCCGGATGCCGCACGAGCGAGTCCCCGCCTTGTCAATGGCCGTGCAGAGATAGTAGGGATAAGTGCGCCGTCGCCCTTTGGACCACGACGTAGTCATCACGGACCGGCACTCGCCGCAGCGCACCCGTTCGTTGCCGAGCAGGTACACATGCCGGGTTGTCTCTGCGAAACTGTGATGGGTTCTGCCGTTGCGCTTTCTGAGCGCCTGGACCCGCTGAAACACGGCCCCATCGACGATGGGCTCGTGCGTGCCTTTGACAAGCTGGTAGCGTTCCTCCGGCTTCAACTGAGCCTGGTCGTCGTGCTTCCGGCACTTGTTGACCTCTTTGAGGCCGATGT
>JACQRD010000004.1 GCA_016206675.1 Candidatus Omnitrophota bacterium | reverse complement strand
GCGGGTGGCGGAATGGCAGACGCGACGGCCTTAGGAGCCGTTGGGGAAACCCGTAGAGGTTCAAATCCTCTTCCGCCCAGGATTCGCTGTGGAAGGGGGAGCCGCTACAGTTTTCCGATAGCGGCGACGCGGGAGTAGCTCAGGGGTAGAGCATCACGTTGCCAACGTGAGGGTCGTGGGTTCAAATCCCATCTCCCGCTCTTTACTTCAGCAGGTCATCTGTAGTTCACTCGTTGGATTCCTGGAGGGGACAGCATGACCATCATGAGCTTTCTGGATGAGCGGGCCGTCACGACCGATCTGAAGGTGCCAAACCAGAGCAAGGAAGAGATCATCCAGGCGCTGGTGCAGCTGCTCGTGGCGGCGGGGGCGATCAAGGAAAAGGACGTCGCCCGCCTGGTGCAAATCCTGCTGAAGCGCGAGTCGCTCGGCTCCACCGGCATCGGGCAGGGGGTGGCGATTCCGCATGGCAAGTGCGACTGCGTCAAAGACCTGGTGGCGGCCTTCGGTGTCTGCCGCAGCGGCATTGCCTTCGACTCCCTTGACGGCGAGCCGGTCCACCTCTTTTTCCTGCTGGTCGCCCCGGAGGACTCCGCCGGCCCCCACCTGAAAGCGCTCGCCCGCATTTCCCGCCTGCTGAAGGACAAGCACTTCCGCGACACGCTGAAAAACGCCAAGGACGAGAAGACGCTCGTGCGGATCATTCGCGAGGAAGACGAACGACGCCATTAACTCAGCACACAGCACACAGCAGACAGCACACAGTGGCTCCATAGCGTGATGAACCCCATGCGGTTCCTTAAATGGTTCTATCCCGGGATGCGCGTCAAGCGCTGGCTGGTGATGGCCATTGTGGGGGTCTTTCTCTTCGGCATCGGCTCCGCCCTGCTGCCCCTCGAGGGGGGCGTGGCCCTGCGGCTGATAAGCCTCGTCATGCTCCTCAGCGGCCTCATCTCGCTGGTGTATGGCATCGGCTCGATGGTGCATTCGCTGCTGGAAGTCGTCTCGCCCGGCCACGGGCAGGATCTGGTGGAGATGGTTTTCCAGCGGCGGCACTTAGAGCGCGGTCCCAAGATCGTCGTCGTCGGCGGAGGCACGGGCCTCTCCACCCTGCTGCACGGCTTGAAGCACTACACCAGCAACATCACCGCCATCGTGACGGTGGCGGATGACGGCGGCAGCTCGGGCCGCCTGCGCCAGGAGTTCGACATGCTGCCGCCGGGGGATATCCGCAACTGCCTCGTGGCGCTGGCCGATACCGAGCCGCTGATGCAGCGGCTCTTCCAATACCGCTTCGCGGAGGATTCGGCCCTGCAGGGGCACAGCTTCGGCAATCTCTTCATCACCGCCATGACGAAGATCACGGGCGATTTCGAGCAGGCCGTGCAGGCCTCCAGCAAGGTGCTGGCCATCCGCGGCCACGTGGTGCCGTCCACGAACACCAAAGTCCGCCTGGTGGCCGAGCATGAAGACGGCAGCGTGACGATGGGGGAGTCGAAGATCTCCCACGCCGCGCAGCCGATCCGCCGCGTCTACTTGGAGCCCTCCACTTGCCAGCCGACGCTGGCGGCGCTGGATGCCATTCGGGACGCCAACGCCATCATCTTCGGGCCCGGCTCGCTCTACACCAGCATCATCCCGAATCTGCTGGTGGACCGCGTGGTGGACGCCGTCGTGCAGTCCAAGGCGATGAAAATTTACGTCTGCAACGTGATGACCCAGCACCGGGAGACGAACAACTTCAAGGCCAGCGACCACCTGCAAGCGCTCATCGCCCACAGCAATCCCGGCTTGGTGCAGGTATGCGTCGTCAATACGGAGCCGGTGCCGGTGAACCTGCTGGAGCGCTACCGCCGGGAGGAGGCCCATCCGGTGGAGCCCGACGCGGAGCGCCTGCGCGAGATGGGCTACCAGGTGGTGGCGGAGGATATCATCAGCACGGAAAATTACGTGCGCCACGATCCCGACAAAGTGGCCAAGCTGATCATCCAGCTGCTCGTCGGCGGGCGGGGGCGGGTCAGCGCTGCAGCGCGGACTGGAACGAACGGGGCATGAGCGGATCCGTGACCCTCTTGATGGCGGTGCACTGTCACCAGCCGGTGGGCAATTTCGGCTTCGTGTTCGAAGAGGCGTACACCAAGGCGTATGAGCCGTTCATCGGCGTGCTGGAGCGCCATCCCGGCGTGCGGCTGGCTTTGCATTACAGCGGCCCGCTGCTGGACTGGCTCGCCGCCGAGCGGCCGGCGTTTGTGGCGCGCATCCGCCGTCTGGCGGCGCGCGGCCGCGTCGAGCTGTTGGCCGGCGGCTACTACGAGCCGATTCTGCCGCTGATTCCTGAGCCGGACCGGCAGGGGCAGATCGCCATGATGCGCCAGGCGCTGTCTAGGCGCTTCCGCGTGGAGGCGCAGGGCCTGTGGCTGACCGAGCGGGTGTGGGAGCCGGAGCTGCCACGCAGCCTGGCGGCGGCCGGCATCCGCTATACGATGGTCGACGCCAACCAATTCCAGCCGGCGAAATCGTGGCTGCCGGCCGCGCTGCAAGTGGAGGATGAGGCGTGGTGGGACGTGCTGGGCTCCTACACCGCGGAGTACGCCGGCTCGACCGTCCGGCTCTTTCCCGCCTCCAAGCGCCTGCGCTACACGATGCCGTTTCAGCCGGTGGACAAAACGATCGAATTCCTCCGCCGGCTGCGCCGGCAGGCGCCGGTGGCAGTGACCTTCGCCGATGACGGGGAAAAGTTCGGCCTCTGGCCGAAGACGCACGACTGGGTCTACCGCGAGGGGTGGCTGGACCGCTTCTTCAGCGCCCTGGAGCGGGAAGGGGCATGGCTGTCCACCTCGACGTTCCGCGACTACGTGCGCCAGGCGCCGCCCGACGGCCGTGTGGCGCTGCCGTGCGGCAGCTACGATGAGATGCTCGAATGGTCAAACGGGAATTTTCGGAACTTCTTCGTGAAGTATCCGGAAGCCAACGCGATGCAGCAAGCCATGTTGCGCGTCAGTGAATCCCTTCGTGCGCTCAAGGCTCAAGGTTCAAGGCTCAAGGCGGCATCCAAGCGACCTTCAGCCTTCAGCCTTCAGCCTTCAGCCAGACAGCGTGACGCGCTCCTTCGACAAGCGGAACGCGAGCTCTACACGGCGCAGTGCAATTGCGCCTATTGGCACGGGGTCTTCGGCGGACTCTACCTCGCCCACCTGCGGCGGGCGGTCTACAGCCACTTGATCAGGGCGGAGGCCTTCATCAATCGGCTGGCGGGCCGCTCCGCAGCGGTAGCGTCCGCCGACCAAGACGGCGACGGGATGGAGGAGCTGCGCGTGGCGACCTCCGCGATGAGCCTGGTCGTGGACCCCGCGGAGGGCGGGACGGTCACCGCCTGGCATCTGTATCAGCCCAACGTCAACGTGCTGGACACGCTCAGCCGCCGGCCTGAAAGCTACCACCGGAAATTGCGCGAGCCGCAGCCGGCGGCGGTGGCCGCCTCAGCGCGCCATCCCCCCAGCATCCATGACGCGCTGGGCGTCAAAGAGGAACAATTGGACGAACATCTCGTGTACGACGATCACCGCCGCAGCGCGTTCATCGACTACGCGTTCGAGAGCCTGCCGAGCCTGCAAGAGGCGGCGCGCTCCACGTGGGGCGAGCGGCGCTTATGGTCCTCGGGGCCCTGGACGCAACACCGCCCGGCCGGTTCCAACCGATCGCTGCGCATCGAGCTGCGGCGCGCGCTGCCGGCCGGATCGAGCTGGAAGATCATTCAGGCCTCGCCGAAGGAGCCGGCGGTCGAGTTCCGCTATGGGCTGGAAGGGGTGCGCGCGCCGGTGGCGGCGCTGGAGTTCAATGTCGCCCTGCGGGATGAGCGCCGGCTGCAGGGCCCCAGCGAGCAGCGCGCCGTGCGGCGGTTCGACATCCTCGAGCAGTGGTCGGGCATCCGGCTCGCCGCCGAGGTGGATCCGCCGGCGACGCTCTACACCTTTCCCGTGGAGACCGTCTCGGAGTCCGAGGGCGGCTTGGAGCGGACCTTCCAAGGCTTGTGCGCGGTGCTGCTCTGGGAGCTCAGGGGACTGTTGCGCTGGGAAAGCCGGGTGCGGTGGGCGTACGACCCCTCGACTCGGGCCCCGGCCTCCCTCGACTCCACTCGGGACAAGTTGGCCGGGGGGCTCCATGCGCCCAGGGCCTCCGCCCGCACGCGCTCGAGGGGGCGAGGGTAACGATGCCGTCGCTGCAGCGGACCATCTCGGTGTTTCACCGCCAGGGCCTCCATGCGCGCCCGGCCTCTCTGTTCGTGCAGACCGCCAAGCGCTTCGCCTCGCGCATTACGGTCAAGAAGGGGCGCAAGATCGTCGACGGCAAATCCATTATGGGGCTGCTGACGCTGGCCGCCAACCAGGGCTCGCGCATCGCGATCATCACCGACGGCACGGATGCGGAGGAGGCGATGGAGCAACTGGTGGAGATCGTCACGAAGCCGCTGGCCGATCCCTCCGAGCATTCATGATTACCTTGAAGGGTATTCCGGCCGCGCCCGGTGTGGCCATCGGCAACGCCCTCTTCTTCGACAGCGAAGAGTTGTCGCTGCCGCGCCGCGCCATCACCGAACAGGAAATTTCTCTCGAGCTGCTGCGGCTTGAGGAAGCCATGATCAAGACCCGCCATCAGATCATCCAGATCCAGAAGCGGGTGTCCACCGAGCTGGGCCGCGACAGCGCGGAGATCCTCAACGCCCACCTGCTGGTACTGGAAGACCAAGCACTGCGCGAGGAGATCATCAACGGTCTGAAGCAGCAGCTGGTCAACGTGGAAGTGGTCTTCAACGAGATCATGCGGCGCCACCTGAAGGTGTTTGCCAGGACCGAGGATGAGTACCTGCGGGAGCGCGTCGCCGACATCGACGACGTCCGCAAGCGCGTGCTGCGCAACCTGCTCGGCAAGCGCACCGATGCCGCGCTGCAGTTCGAGCAGCCGGTGGTCGTGATCGCGCGGGATCTGTCGCCCTCCGAGACGGCGCAGATGCACAAGCGGCACGTGCTGGCCTTCGTGACGGACGTCGGCGGACGGACCAGCCACACGGCCATCATGGCGAAGTCGCTGGAGATCCCCGCCGTGGTGGGGCTGGAGGCGGCCACCCGGCGCATCCAGAAAGGGGATGTCGTGATCGTCGACGGCAGCCGCGGCGAGGTGATCGTCGATCCCGATCCGCCAACGGTGCAGCGCTACGAGCTGGAGCAGCGTCGCTACCAGGAAGCCAACCGGCAGCTGCTGCAACTGAAGGATCTGCCCGCGGAGACGCTGGACCGCCACCCCGTGACCCTGTCGGCGAACATCGAGCTACCGGATGAGGTGCCCTCGGTCATCGCGCATGGTGCTGCGGGCATCGGCCTCTTCCGCACGGAATTCCTCTACCTGAACCGCAACGACTTTCCGACGGAAGAGGAGCAGTACGAGGCCTACGCCTCAACGGTCGAGCGGCTGGCCCCGCATCCGGTCATCATCCGCACGATGGATCTCGGGGGGGACAAGTTCTTCTCGCCGCTGCAGATGCCCGCCGAGATGAACCCCTTCATGGGCTGGCGGGCCATCCGCTTCAGCCTGGCACGGCCGGATGTGTTCCGGATGCAGCTGCGGGCCATCCTGCGCGCCAGCACGAAGGGCAATCTCAAGCTGATGTACCCCATGATTTCCGGCGTCGAAGAGCTGAAGCGGGCGAATGAGATCCTCCATGAAGTGGAGCAGGAGCTCTCGCGGGAGGGCACGCCGTTTAACGCCGACATCGAAGTCGGGGCGATGATCGAAGTGCCTTCGGCCGCGCTGACGTGCGACCTGCTGGCGCAGGACGTGGACTTCTTCTCCATCGGCACCAACGATCTGATCCAGTACTCGCTGGCGGTGGACCGCGTGAACGAAAAAATCGCCTACCTCTATGAGCCCACGCACCCGGCGATTTTGCGGCTCATCAAACAGATTATCGACGTCGGCCACGCCGCAGGGATCTGGGTGGGGATGTGCGGCGAGATGGCGGGCGAGCCGGCCTTGAGCCTGCTGCTGCTGGGCATGGGGCTGGATGAGTTCTCGACCTCACCGGTGCAGCTGCCGCTCGTCAAGCAGGTGATCCGCTCGGTGGAGTACTCCTTCGCCAAGTCCGTGGTCGACGGCGCGCTGAAGCTGCGCACCGGCAAGGAGGTCGAGGCCTTCCTTCAGGCGCATTTGAAGCAGGTGGTGCCGGCGCTTGTAGAATGAGGGGTGTTAGGCGTGCTGTGTGCTGTGTGCTGTGTGCTGTGTGCTGTCAATGAGCATTACCGTCATCTTACTGGCCGCGGGCTATGCGACGCGCCTCTATCCGCTCACGAAGGAAACGCCGAAGGCCCTGCTGCCGCTGGGCCGCGGGGTCATTCTCGATGAGGTGCTGCGCAGCGTGCTGGAAGTGCCGGACGTCAGCCAGCGGATCCTGGTGACCAACCACCGATTTGCCGAGCCGTTCCGCCAGTGGCAGCGCGACCGCCAGGCCGATGTGCGCGTGCTGGATGACGGCACCTCAACCGCCGAGACGCGCTTGGGGGCCATCCGCGACTTGGAGCTAGCACGCAACGAGGCCGGGCCATCGGACGATCTGCTGGTGGTCGGCACGGACAACCTCTTTCGATGGCCGCTGGCGGAGTTCGTCGCCCAGGCGCAACGGCATCGCCCTGCGCCGAGTGTGGCACTCTGGCAGGCCTCCTCGCCGTCGGCGGCCACGCAGTTCGGCGTGGTGGTGCGGGATGCCTCCTCGCGCGTCATCCAGTTCGCCGAGAAGTCGGCCCAGCCGCCCTCGGCCGAAGTGGCTCTGTGCGTCTATTATTTCCCCGCGATGATGTGCGGGAAGATCCGCGAGTATATCGACGCCGGCGAGAATACGGATGCGCCCGGCTACTTTCTCGCGTGGCTGGCCCACCACGTGGCGGTCTACGGCCTCATGATGCCTGGGGTGTGGCATGACATCGGGACGAAAGAAGAGTACGACACGGTGGTGAAGACCTGGCGGTGAGAACGATCGTCCGTTTGTCGGTTACGTTTGTCGGTGACGTGGCCCGTTTCGTCTATCGGTGACGTTATTCGTCACGTGCCTCAGACGAACGCCGTCGCCGAACAACGATACGGGCAACGTAACCGATAACCGAACACCGTGAGACGAGAGGAGCGATAAATGAAGCGGCATTTGTTTACGTCGGAGTCGGTGACGGAAGGGCATCCCGACAAGATCGCGGACCAGATTTCCGATGCGGTCTTGGATGCGATCTACGAAAAGGACCCGAACGGGCGCGTGGCCTGCGAGGCGCTGGTCACCACCGGCTTGGCGTTCGTGGCAGGAGAAATTACGACCTCCTGCTACATTGAAATCCCCCAGATCGTCCGGGAGACCATCCACACCATCGGCTACGACCAGCCGGAGCACGGCTTCGCCTCGAAGACCTGCGGCGTGTCAACGGCCATCCAAGCCCAGTCGCCGGATATCGCCCTGGGGGTGGACAAGGGCGGCGCGGGGGATCAGGGCATGATGTTCGGCTACGCTACCCACGAGACGCCCGAGTTCATGCCGCTGCCGATCATGCTGGCCCATCGGCTGTCGCGCCGGCTCTCCGAGGTGCGCAAGCAGCGCCTGGTCGACTACCTGCGGCCCGACGGGAAAACCCAGGTGACCGTGGAGTATCATGACGGCCACATCGGGCGTGTGGAGGCGATCGTCGTCAGCGCGCACCACCGCGCAGGCGTGCCGCTCTCGCGCATCCGGGCGGACATGCGGGAGCTGGTCATCGGGCCGATCGTGCCGAAGCAGTGGGTGGACAAGAAGACCAAGATCTTCGTCAATCCCACCGGCCGGTTTGAAGTCGGCGGGCCGATGGGAGACACGGGCCTGACGGGGCGCAAGATCATCATGGACACCTACGGCGGTGTGATCGGCCATGGCGGCGGCGCCTTCTCGGGCAAGGATCCGACCAAGGTGGACCGCTCCGCGGCCTACGTGGCGCGCTACATCGCGAAGAATTTCGTGGCGGCCGGGCTGGCGGATCAATGCGAGATCCAGCTCGCCTACGCCATCGGCGTGGCGGAGCCGGTCTCGATCATGGTCACCGCGCATGGGACAGGCAAGCTGCCGGAGCCCAGCCTCGTCAAGATCATCCGCGAGGTCTTCGATCTGACACCGCTGGGCATCATCCGGATGCTCAAGCTGCGCCGGCCGATCTACTTGAAGACGGCAGCCTATGGCCACTTCGGCCGCGAGAACGAAGGCTTCACGTGGGAAGAGCTGGATCGGGTCAATGAGATCAAGCGTGCTGCGCGGAAACACTAACGGCAGTCGTCAGCACACAGTCATCAGCACACAGTAGGAGGAACAACGGTGGCGCAGAAGCATCATATCAAGAACGCGGGGTTGGCGAGGGCGGGACGGGCGAAAATTGAGTGGGCGGAGAGCCAGATGCCGGTGCTGCTGCAGATTCGACAGCGGTTCGCCCGGACGAAGCCGCTGAAGGGCATCCGGCTGGCGTGCTGCCTCCACGTGACGACGGAGACCGCCCACCTCATGATGACCCTCAAGGCCGGCGGCGCGCAGGTCGGCCTCTGCGCCTCGAATCCGCTCTCCACCCAGGATGACGTCGCCGCCAGCTTGGTGAAGGATTATGGGATCTCCGTCTACGCGATCCGCGGCGAAGGCCGTAGAATGTATTACGACCATATCACGGCGGCGCTGGCGGCTGGGCCGCACATCACGATGGACGACGGCGCCGATCTGGTCTCCACCATCCACAAGGCACCCGCCCGCTACGGGGGCAAGGTCATCGGCGGGACGGAGGAGACGACCACCGGCGTCATCCGCCTGAAGAGCCTGGATGCGGCCGATCAGCTGCGCTATCCGGTGATCGCGGTCAACGACGCGGACACGAAGCACCTCTTCGATAACCGCTACGGCACCGGCCAGTCGACGATCGACGGGATTGTGCGCGCGACCAACCGCCTGCTGGCCGGCTCGGTGTTCGTCGTCGCCGGCTACGGCTGGTGCGGCAAGGGGCTGGCCCAGCGGGCGCGCGGCCAGGGGGCGCACGTGATCGTCACGGAAATCGACCCGGTGAAGGGCCTTGAGGCGATCATGGACGGGTTTCAGGTGATGCCGATGGCTGCGGCCGCGTCGAAGGGCGACATTTTCGTGACGGTCACCGGCTGCTCCAGCGTGCTGACCACGAGCCATTTTCTGAAGATGCAGGACGGCGCGATCGTGTCCAACTCCGGGCACTTCGACGTGGAGATCGATTTGAAGGCGCTGAAACGGCTGTCGAAGGGCCGGCAGGTCATGCGGCCGGGTATCGAGCAGTACTGCTTGAAGAACGGCCGGCGCATCAATGTCTTAGGGGAGGGGCGGCTCGTCAATCTCGCCTGCGCCGAAGGGCACCCGCCGGGGGTGATGGACATGTCCTTTGCGAACCAGGCGCTCGCCGCGGACTACCTGGTGCAGCACAGCGCCGAACTCGGCCGCCACGTCTACCCGGTGCCGAAAGCCATCGACCGGGAAATCGCCCGGCTGAAGCTCAAGGCGCTCGGCATTGCTATCGACACGCTGACGCCTGAGCAGCAGCGGTATCTCTCCAGTTGGGAGGTAGGGACGTAGAGTAGCACACAGCAATCAGCAGGCAGCACACAGTAAAAGCCAAAAGACCCGCAGAAGTTCGCGGGTCTTTTTGTTGTCACTGTTTGCTGTCTGCTGTGTGCTGTTTGCTTACGGGGATTTACGAATCACGCGCAAACACCACCAGACGGCGCCGGCATGCGGGGCGGCGACCGCCACCAGCGGCGGTATCCACAGCAGCCTCTCCTTACCGATGCCCTGGCCGAGCCCCACGGCCAGATAGTAGAGCAGCCCCCAGAGCAGGCTCGTCCCCAAGCCTTTGAGGTTGCCGCGCAACTGGGGCTGTGTTGCGCCGGCGAAGCCGATGAAGCCGATCACCAGATTCATCAGCGGCAGGCTCACCTTCGCGAAGAGCTCCACCCAATGCTTGCGCAAATCCCATGTGCGGTTCTGCCGCAACCGCTGCATCAGAACGCGCAGCTGGCCGAAGCGCATCGTCTCCGGCCGCGCCTCAGGCTCGGCGAAGGATCGGGGGGTGACGGGATAGGCGATGAGCCGGTCGACGAAGGGCATCGGCTCGCCTTCAACGGTGCCGCCGGGGCCGATGCGGTAAATGATCCCGCCAAGGAGGAGCCACCCATGCGTGGTCCACACCGCCCGCGGCGTATTGAGGCTTTTGGTGGGGCGGTTGTTCCAGTCATGCTCCAAGACGGTGAGATCATGGAGCTCCTTCGCCTTGAGGTCCAGCTCGCGCGCATGATAGAGCCGGTTCATCGAATCCAGCATCGCCACATTCTGGATGATCCGCGAGCCGCGCTGGCCCCGGAAGGCATCCTCCCGGATGCGCTCATAGGCCGCGGTGCTGCGGGGGACAACGGTGTCATTCACGAACAACACCGCGAGCGTGGCCAGCCATCCCACAAAGAGAAACGGCACGGCGGCGCGCAGCAGGCTTGTGCCGCTGGCGTTCATGGCCAGGAACTCCTGGTGGCGACTGAGCCGGCCGGCGACGAAGGCCGAGGCCAGCAGTAGCGCCAGCGGGGAGGCCTTCACGAAGACGATGGGGGCGAAGTTCAGGTAGTACTGCAGGATCGTCTGCGCCGGCACGCGGAAGCGCAGAATCTCATCCAGATGCTCGAAGAGATCGATCAGGCAGCTGAGGAAGGTGAAGACGGCCAGGCACCAGAGCCACACCGGCAGCAATTGCCGGACGGCGTACCGATCCAGTAAGCGCATTGATTTAAGAGGGCTTGAGAAGGCTCGAGAAGGCTTTAGAAGGCATGCCTTCTAGGCCCTCTGGCCTTCTGGAGCCTTCTTCAACCCTCTGAAGCCTTCTTGATTCATTAGCGACGAATCGCACGAAGCATCATGGGCAGGCTGATGGCCGTGCCGAGGAGATTAGGCGTCCACATCGCCGCCCAGGCCGGCACCCAGTCTTTTAAGGCGACAGCACTCATGCCGATCGTGGCGAGGTAGTAGGACATAAAGATCCCCAGCACCCAGGCGTAGCCAACCAGCCGTTCGTGATGGTGCAGCCGCAGGCCCAGCGCCAGCCCGAAGAGGATGAAGACCAGCACGGCGAAGGGGCCTGCGATGCGGCGGTGCAGCTCCAGGCTGACCGGCAGCGGGTCGATGCTCTCGGCGATGAGGCGCCGCCGCTCCGCCGTCAGCTCCTTCAAGGTCAGCTCCTTGATCTTCTTGCCGATGCGGTCCGGGTCCTCCGTGGTGGTCTGCAGGGCCATCGTATACGTGGAGAAGACGGCTTTGGTGAAGGCACCGGGATGCATCGGATCCCACTCATCCACCGTGCCGTCGGAGAGCTTCAATTGCACGCCGCGCCGGTTCGGCAGGCGCTCAAAGACGCCGCGATCCGCGATGATGGTCCGGGTCGGGCCGTTCGGCTGGGGCTCATAAATGCGCACGTTGTTCAGCCGTTGGCCCTCCACGCCGTAGACGAAGATCACGTACGGGGGGAAGTCCTTGATGAAGATGCCGGATTCCAGGTAGGCTGTGGGCTGCTGCACGCCGATCGCCTTGAGCTGTTTGCGGAAGGCCAGCCGCGAGGCCGGCACCAGCCGGTCGTTGACCGCCACCAGCAGCACCGAGAAGATGAGCCCCACGATCAGCATCGGGGAGACCAGCCTAGCCGGGGCGACCCCGGAAGCCCGCATGGCGATCAGCTCGTAATCGCTGCTGAGGCGCCCGAAGGCAAGGATCATGGCGATGAGGCAGGCCATGGGGATGGTGAAGGTCAGCATGAAGGGGATCAGGTAGATGATCAACCGCACGATGTCGAAGAGGCTGACCCCTTTGGCGATCACCAGCTCGGCGAACTTCACCAAGTTGCCCACCAGCAGGACGGCGGTGAGGCCCCCCATCGTCACGAAGAACGGCCCGGAGTGTTCTCGTAAGAGGTAGGTGCGCAAGAGCCTCATCGTGAGCACGCATTGCGGATTGCGGATTGCGGATTGCGGATTGCGCGGCGCACAAAGGGGGTTCTCGCGGCAGTTACAACGAACACGCGGGAAGCGCCCGCGGCACGCAGCGCGCGAGCACACGCGTCGGCGGTCGCCCCGCTGGTCAGCACGTCATCCACCAGCAGGACCGTTCGGTTGCGCACCATCTGCGGCTTGGCGGCGAACGCCCCGTGGACATTGCGCCGCCGCTTGGTCCACGACAGGCGCGTTTGCGTGGCGGTCCATCGCGTGCGGCGCAGCGCCCGACGCGCGTGCGGTTTGCCCAGCTGTCGTGCGAGGCGGCGGGCGAGATGGTGCGGCGCATCGAATCCGCGCAGCCGGTTGGCCAGCCAATGCGGCGGCACCGGCACGATCAGGTCGATCTCATCGAGGGGAAAGCGCGCACCGGCGGCGGCGGCCATCCCGTCGGCCAGCCACTCGCCGAGGCGGTGCCGCTGGCGGTACTTGAACTGCCGCAGCGCCTCTTGAGCGGTGCCTTCGTAGCGCCATGGGGCTGCGGCCGCCTGAAACGCGGGCGGGAATCGGCGGCAGCGGGCGCAGCGGAGGATGGCGTCGAAGGCCCCCGGCAGCTCAAGGCCGCAGGCCGCGCACACCGGTGGCCCGCAGCGCGGCATGCCGGCACGGCAACCGCTGCAGAACAACGCGCCGTCCGTGGCGCCGGAGGCGGAGAGATTTGCTCGGCACAGGACACACGTCGGGGGGTAGAGCAGATTCACGAAGGACGTTAGCAAATGCATGCGGGCGGCAGGATAGCATGCCCGCCTCGACGCTGTCAACGCGCGCGCGCCAGGTGTCGCCGCACGCCAGGGCAGCGGGGCCTGCGATGTCGCTGCTCCGCCGGCGTTGCGGTGCCGTGGCCGTCCGCTCGCTCCGGTGCGGGCTCCGGGCTGAGCCCGCACAGTCACTCGCGGTCCGGTCCGCGGCGCCGCTGCAGGTGCCCCGCGCGCTTGGAGGGCCTCCGGCAAGCCCGGCGAGCGAATCTGCGGTTCAGCCCGGCGGAG
>JACQRD010000045.1 GCA_016206675.1 Candidatus Omnitrophota bacterium | reverse complement strand
GCCCACGGGCTGTCAAGGGGTTGCGGCGACAGCCGACCCGCGGCGGCGTCCCTCCTCCTCGCAGTACCCCAGGGGGTACAGCGTCGTCGTCGTTTCTTGCCGCGGGCCGGCTGGCGCTCGCAACGCGGTTCGCGCGGATTTATGAAACCGGTTCTAATAGATCGGTTCATCACTCTCTGGCACCTCCGGCACCGGCACATCCTCGGCGTCGGCGAGCGGATGCGCCGAGCCGTCGGTCAACAGCCGCCGCAGCTGCTCATCGCCGACGCGCGCGCACCAGTCGTTGAACGGCTCCTGGGGCTTGCGCTGCTTCTTGTAGCCCGCCAGCAGCCGCTCCAGGCGCTTGGCGCATTCCGCGGCCGGCACCTTGCGCAGCACCGCGTGGTTGAATCGCGCCCCCTGCCCCATCTGCCCGCCCACGAAGATGTCATAGGCATCAACGATTTGGCCGTCGACCTTCGTCTTGGAGCCCATCAGGCCGATGTGGGCGATTTGGTATTGCGCGCAGGCATTGGGGCAGCCGGTGATGTGCAGGCGCAGCGGTTCTTCCAGCGGCACCCGCCGCTCCAGGTATTCGACGATCTGCCGCGACCGCGCCTTCGTCTCGGTGATCGCCAGCTTGCAGAATTCGGTGCCGGTGCAGGTGACCACGCTGCGGCGCACCGGATGCGCGTTGACCGACAAGCCCGCCTCCGCCAGGCCGCCCAGCACATTCTCCACGTTCGCTTCCGGCACATTGAGCAGCAGGATGTTCTGCCGGACGGTCAGCCGGATCGTCTTGCCATCACCGTAGCGGCGGGAGAGATCCGCGACCTTCTGCATCTGCCGGCTCGTGATCCGGCCGACCAACACCGGTGCGCCCACGTAATACAGCCCGCGCTGCTTCTGCGCGTGGACGCCGATGTGATCGCGATAGGTATCCGCCGGCTCGTGGTACGCCGGCGAGGCCGGCTCGAGCGGCCGCCCTAACCGCTGCTGCAGCGCCTCGCGGAACTTCGGCACGCCCCAATCATGGATTAGATATTTGAACCGCGCATGATGGCGCTTTTCGCGGTACTCCGGCGCCTGGTTCCAGATGTCCGTGATGGCTCCTACCACCTCCACCGCTTGCTCCGGCGCGATAAACGCGTTGAGGCGCTGGCTGAGGAAGGGCTGCGTCGAGAGCCCGCCGCCGACTCGCACATCAAACCCCTGTTGCGTCCTTCCCTCCACGGTGCGCGCGGCTCCCACGAGGCTGACGCACTGAATTTCCGGCAGCGCGCACTGGCTGCGGCAGGCGGAGACCCCGATTTTGTATTTCCGCGGCAGATTGGCGTAGGCCGGGTTACCGAGGAAGAAGTCACTGATCTGCTTGGCGACAGGACCAGCATCGAAGAGTTCATCCCGGTCCACGCCGGCGACCGGGCAGCCGACGACGTTGCGCAGGATATCGCCGCACGCCCCGAGGGTGGAGATCCCCGCCGCGTCCAACTGGCGCAGAATACCCGCCGCCTGCGTGTAGTGGACCCAGTGCAGCTGGAAATCCTGCCGGGTGGTGATGTCGGCGTAGCCCTTATTCTTCTTCTCCGTGATGTCGGCGATGAGCTCGAGCTGTGCTGGCGTGACAACCCCATTGGGCTGCTTGGTGCGGAGCATGAAATACCCGTGCTCATGCCGGTGGGTGTAGAGCCCCACCCATTTGCACATGAACAGGTCATCTTCGGTCAGGCTCTCGTAGCCTTGGGCGGCTGCCCGCTCGAGAGCCTTGACGACCTCGAAGGGATCGCCGTAGCGCTGCTTGAGAGCTTCGGTGGCGTTCGGCATGGCGACCACGAGGATACTATAGGTAAGTTATTTGATCAAGAAAATACTCAAAATAATATCTTATAGATTACTAAATTACTTTGATATATCGACTTTGCTGCCCACTTCAGCCCACCAGGAATCCAGCGCCGGCGTGAAGTACTTCACGCGGATTTTCTTGTACTCCTTGGTGCTGAAGAGATTTTTGTGGGGAAACTGTCCGACCCGCGCTTCGATGCGCTGGACGACCTCCATGCAGGCGGAGTAGGTCTGAGCGTGGATCATCGTAAAGAGCGGGTACGGCCAGTTGGGGTAGACCGGACGGCGATAGCAGTGGCTCACTTCCCGGAAGAGTGCTATCTGCTCGCCGGCGGCATCCACCTGCTCCTGCGGCACCTGCCAGACGACCATGGCATTGGCTTTAAAGCCGGCGTTGCGGTGGTGCAGGATGGCGGCGAAGCGGCGCATGTAGCCGAGATGCTCCATGCGGCGCGCCCACGTGAAGAGCTCCTCCTCCGAGGCGCCGGCCTCTTCGGCCCAGACGCCGAAGGGCATCTCCAGCAGCGGCACATCCTCCTGCAGCACGCGGATGAAGCGGATGTCCTGCTCCGTCAAGGGGGGTTTGGCGGCCCACCGCCGCTGCTCATCGTACATCTCCGCCTGGCTCTCCAGCGACGCGTCCTGGCCGGTGAGGTCCAGCTTCACGCCGATCTTGTAGAGCCGCAGCGTCGGGAGGATGATCGTCTCCTCCGCCTTGGCCAGCGTGTGCAGGATGCTGACCACCTGCTCGAGGGAATCGGACGGCGGCACGGCGATCGTGAACCAGATGTTGAAGGGATCGTTGCGCTTGTAGTTGTGCGAAACCCCCGGATGCTGATTGACGACTTCGGCCGCCTCATCGACGCGGGCGGGATCCGTCCGCATGGCGGCCAGCGTGCTCTGGTAGCCCAGCGCGCGGGTGTCGAAGATGGCGGAGAGCTGCCGGATGACCTTCGTCTCCTTCAGGCGGCCGACGCGGCTGAGGCACTCCTGCTCGGTAATGCCGAGCTTCTCTCCGAGCGCCTGAAACGGGCGGTGGCCGACCGGAAAGCTCTTCTGGACTTCCGTCAGCAGGGCGCGGTCGACGTCGTCGAAGATGTCGGTCGTCGTCGCCATCTTACGCGCTCACCAGGCCGAAGTTGTCCGCATACAGTTCGTTGACGCGTGCCAGCTCCTCCGGCGCAAGGCCTGGCAGATCGGACGCGGCGGCGAATTCGCGCAGCAACGGCTCGTTGTACATATTCGGCAGCACGGAGGCTACGCACCCTTCAGCCAGAATGTACTGGAGGGCCGCCTGCCCCAGCGTACGGCCACGGCCTTCCCAGAGGAAGCTCAACTGCTCCACTTTCTTGAGGCCGTTGACTTGCCACTGTTGCTTGCGGTCTTCGGTGGAGACGCGATGAAACCGATGGTCGTGCTCGCTGAAGACGGTCTGCGGGGTGACGGTGCCGTCGAGCAGCCCGGAGGCGTGCGGCACGCGCACCAAGACGCTCGACTGATGGCGCCGGCTCAGCTCAAAGAGCCCTTGCCCCAGCATTTGCTCGAGGAGGTTGTAGATGATGTAGACGACGTCGCTGCGGCGCCGCTCGATCGCGCAGGCGCCTTCCTCGATCTGCCGCTCGGCGATGGCCGGCCCCAGTGCGGGCCCGAAGGCGCGGATTTTGCCCTCGCGCTTGAGCGCCTCAAGGGTGGCGAAGAGATCGTCCCGCTGCATGGCCTCCAGGCGGGGATTGTGGAGCTGGTAGATGTCGACGTGGTCCGTCTGCAGGCGCTTCAGGCTTTCTTCCAACGCGAAGCGCACGTACTCGGGACGCCAGTCGTGCGGCAGCTCTTCGTGGCCGCGCCGCGAGGCGTGGTGGTAGAAATCGTAGCCGAACTTGGTGCCGATGGTGATGCGGCCGCGCTGGTCGCCCAGCGCCTTCGCCAGGATGGTTTCGCCCAGTCCGTTACCGTACGTGTCGGCCGTATCGAAGAACGTGATGCCCAGATCGAAGGCCTGCTGCAGCAGCCGGATGCCGAGCGCTTCATCGTTGATCCCCCACCAGGAGGTGGAGACGGTCCACACTCCGAAGCCCACCTCGGAGACGGTGACGTCCGTTGGGGCAATCGCGCGATACTTCATGCAGGGAGGTATTGTAGGGGACGGTGTTCTCGACGTCAATTGCCGCGCCTACGCACTGGCAGCTTTGGCGGCACGGCGCTTCAAGGCGCGCTCGATGCGCACCATCAAATCTTCGTGGTCGAAGGGTTTGACCACGTAATCCTCGATGCCCTCCAGCTCGAAGAGATCCTTCATCCGGTCGCGGGCGGTGAGGATGATGATCGGCACCTTCCCGCGGCCGAGCTTGGTGTTGATCTCCCGCAAGCAGGAGTAGCCGTCCAACACCGGCATCATCACATCGAGCAGGATGAGATCCGGCTTTTCCTGAAGGGCTAGGGCGAGCGCGGCGCGCCCGTCGGTCGCGGTGATGACCTCGTAGCCTTTCGACTGTAGGCGGATCTTCACCGCCAGCGCCAATTGCGCTTCATCGTCCGCCAGCAGAATCTTCGTGGTCTGCGCCATCACTCACCCTCCCAAGGCCGCCTCGCGCAACAATGCCTGGATGACCTTCACCAATTCCCTCGCGTCGAACGGCTTCGCCATGATGCGGGAAGCCTGCAGCGATTCCGCGCCCTCGATGGCATGCCGGGGCACGGCGGAGAGCACGATGACCGGCACGTCGGCGAGCCCCTGATCCTCCCGGATGCGGCGGCAGAGCGCGTAGCCGTCCATCACCGGCATGAGCAAATCCGCGACGACCACATCCGGACGCGAGCGCTGCATCGCCGCCAGCGCCTCCTTGCCGTTGCCGGCGGTCTCGCAGGCAAACCCCGAAGCGCTGAGGCGCACCCGCAAGGCGGTGCGCAGCTCCGGCTCGTCCTCCACGATCAACACCTTAGGAGCCATGTTACGCCTTGACGGGATGGTGCTGCAACACTTCGCGCACCTTCGCCAGCAAATCCTCCAGCTGAAACGGCTTGGAGAGGTAATTGTAGCTGGCGGTCTCCAGGCCGAGCTGCCGGTCTTTGCGCTCGCCCCTGGCCGTCACGATGATGACCGGCACATCCGCCGTCTGGGGCGTCTCCTTCAGCACATGGTAAAACTCGTAGCCGTCCATCACCGGCATCATCACATCGAGCAGGATGAGATGGACCCGCTGCGCCTTCAGCTGCTCGATAGCCTCCGGCCCGCTTGCGGCCGTGAGGACCTCGTATTCGCGCAGCTCCAGCGCCTCTTTCAGGAACTGGCGGATTTTGGGCTCATCGTCGATGACCATGATGCGCGTCCGCGCCCGATCGGCCTGCTGGAGCCGGCTCTCGGTGATCGACAGCAGCTCCTCTTCCGTCGTGGCCTCATCGGGATACGTGACGGAGGACGCCGTCAGGGACACCGCCAAGGGTTTGCCGTGAACGGTAAACGTCCGCCCCTCGACTATGCGCCGGATGCGGTCGGCAATGGCGTTGGCCCCGGCTTTGTCCACCTCCGCCAGGATCACGACCATGTCGCCGCGCTGCCAGCGCACCACCACATCCCCCGCCCCGCGCCGCACGGTTTCCCGCACGAGCATTTCGAGGTCCTTGAGCAACCGGCTGGTCTCCTCCAACCCGTAGAGCGCCTTCAGCTCTTGAAACCGCAGCACGCTGACGATGATGGTGGAGAGATAGCCCTGCTTGCGTTTGGCCTCCTGCAGGGCGGTGCGGATGTACTCACGGAAGACCTCCTCCGCATGGTACTTCGGCAACGTGAACAAAAACGTGCTGCCCTTGCCAGGACTGCTGGTCGCCCAGATGCGGCCGCCGTGCAGCTCTACGAGCCGCTTGCTGATGGCCAGCCCCAGCCCCGTGCCCTTCGTGCCGGGCTCCACCGCGCGCCGAAACTGCTGGAACTTCTCAAAGATCTTCGGCAAATCGTCCGGGGCGATGCCCACGCCGGTATCGGCCACGCTGAACTGGATTTCGTTGGTCTGCTCCTCGACGCGCATGGTGATCTGCCCTGCCCCCTGCGTGTACTTGATCGCGTTGCTCAGCAGATTGATGAGCACCTGGGCGACCTTGTCGCCATCGGCCAGCACGCCGGGCAGCGCTGCCGGCAGCTCCGAGCGGATCGCCACACCACGGCTGTCGGCTAGCGGCTGCATCGATTGCACCACGTGCTCCACCAGCGCCGGAATCTGCACCAAGCCCCTGTTGAGCATGATCCGGCCCGCTTCGATCTTCGCCATGTCCAGCAGGTCATCGATGATGCGGGCCAGGCGGTCGATGTTCGCCCGCACGATGTGGAGATACTCCTGCTGGTCGGCGTTGACCGGCCCCGCGATCTGATCGGCTAAAATCCCCGTAAACTCCTTGATGGTCGCTAGCGGGGTGCGCAGCTCGTGGCTGACCATCGACACGAGGTCGGATTTCATCTGATCCAGCCGCTTCAACTCTTCATTGGCGCGGCGCAGCTCGGCGTTGCGCTCCTCCAGCAGCCGCGCGTGCTCCCACAACTCGGTCTGGAGCTGCTCGCGCTCCTGCCGCAGGCGGCGGCGGTCGCAGGCCTCGTGCACGACCATCGGCAGCATCGTCAGATGCCCCATGTAGGGCGACTTCACGACGTAGTCGTACGCGCCGAGCTTCATGGCCTCCACCGCCGAGCTCTCATCGCCGTGGCCGGTGACCATCACGACGACGGCATCCGGCCGCATGGTGATGATGCGGCGCAGGACCTCAAGGCCCGGCACATCCGGCAGCTTGTAGTCGACCAGATAGGCGTCGAAGGCGGCATTCAGCAGGCGGTCCAGCCCCTCGCGCCCGTTGCGGGCTACCGCCACGCGCAAGCCGGCCTTCTCCAGGGCTTCCGTCGTCAGGATCACCTGGCCTTCGTCGTCTTCGAACAACAGGACGGACAGCGGAGGATGCGCCATCGTGGCTACTCCGGAAACCGCACGATGTCCAAGAACAGCCCCAAGGCTTTCACGCGCTCCTGAAAGGCGTCGTAACGAATCGGCTTGACGATGTAGCTGTTGGCCCCCAGGGTGTAGCAGCGGTTGACCTCCACTTGGTCATCCGTCGAGGTCAGCATCAGGACGGGGATCAGCCGCAGCTCCGGGTCGGCCTTGATCTTTTCCAGGACGGTGAACCCGTCCACCCTTGGCATCTTGATATCGAGGAGGATCAGGCCGGGGCGCGGCGACTTCACCGGATCCTGCCACTGGCCGCGACGGCCGAGATAGTCCAGCGCCTCCTGCCCGTCGCGCATGAAGATCAGGTCGTTGACGATGCCGCCGGCGCGCAGGTTCTCTTTGATCAGCAGCTGGTGGCCCTCGTCGTCTTCCACCAGCATGATGAGCACGGATTGCCGCGGTGTCGCCATTCGTCACCCCCTCGCCGTCATGACCTGGTACGGTTGCAGTGGTAAGGTGAAGATGAACGTGCTGCCTTGCCCCCGTTGCGAGATGACCCAGATCTGCCCGCCATGGGAGCGGAGGATCTTCTTGACATACGCCAGCCCGACGCCCTCCCCCGGCGTGTCGATGGCTTCCAGGCGCGTGAACATTTGGAAGACCCGCTCTTGATCCTCGGGGTTGATGCCGATGCCGGTATCCCGCACGTAGCATTCCACGCGATCGGGGAAGGCGCTGCCCCCCACCTCGATGAAGCGCCGCTCGGCGGGCCCCATGAAGTTGATGGCGTTGGAAATCAGGTTGGAAAACACCTGGTTGATCTCGTTGCGCCGGCACGGCACGTCGGAAGGCAGCGGATGGCGGATGATTTCGATGGCGCGCTCTTTCAGCTGATGGTCGAACGTGGCGAGCACATCGGTGAGAATGTCGTCGAGGTGGTTCGGCTGCAGCGGATCGGCCTTGCGGCCCACCCGCGAGACGGCCAGCAGGGAGGAGAGCAGCGCGTCCATCTTCTCCACGCCTTTGGAGATGAAACGCAGCGACTCGGCGAAGCGGCCCTCGACGGACGCCTTCAGCGCCTGGAGATCGTCGGCCAAGCCGTTGTCACGATGTGCCGCCGCCAGCTGGCCCAGAGTGCGGATCGTTTGCTGCATCAGCGGCTCCAACCGCTGAGAGAAGCCCTGGATGTTGATCAGCGGGGCGCGCAGGTCGTGGGAGACCACGCGCAGCAGATCCTCCATCTCCGTGTTCAGCGCGGAGAGCTCCTGCGTGGAGCGCTCCAAGCGTTTGGCGTGCTCCTCCAGCGACTCCTGGGAGAGATGCAGTTGCTCCACCATGCGATTGAATGCCCGGGCCACCTCGCCCAATTCGTCGTTGGTCGTCACCGGCACGTGGGAGGAAAAATCGTTATAGTCGGCAATGCGCTGCGCGGCGCGTGTCAGCTCGCCTAAGGGGGTGGTGATGCCGCGCGTGAAATAGCGGCCGAAGAGAAAGACGACGAACATCACCTCGAGAATGACGATCCACGAAAACTGCATGAAATGGGACAGCGGCAGGGCAAAATCCGCCGGATCGGTGACGGCGATGAGCCAGCGCTCCGGCCGTTCGGAGAGTTGGCGGGCGGCGATGACGCGGTGCCGCCCGACTCGATCGACCCACGCCCCCTCCTGCTTGCGTAACTGCGCCCAAAACTGGAAGAACCCTTCCTGCCCGATGTCGGTATAGTGGCGCGGATGGGGGCTGGCGATGCGGCCGCTGCTGTCGATGAGCAGCACATAGCCGCGCCGTCCGATCGCCGCCTCTGGCAAGAGGGGGGTCGGATCGCCTTCGCGCTCCAACAGGCTCAGCCGATGCGCAAGGGCTTCCAGGCGTGCCTGCGACCGCTCCTGCAGGTGCCGCTCGGTGACGACCTGGCCAAGCGTATAGGCCGCCGGCTGCACCAGGCACAGCGTGGCGATCGCCAGGACGCACGTCGTCACCAGGAACTTCTCCGCCAGCGAATGCAGGTGCACCGGCCGGGTGGTGCGCAGCTGGCTGCTGCACCAGGCCAACACCGGATGCAGCGCGCGCGCCGTCGCGTAGTAACAAAAAGCTCCCATCATGCCCCCGACGAGCGGAATCGCCGGCAGCGTCTTGGCGATTTCCACCCACGGTTGGTTCGTCGTCAGATGGAGGATCACGATGCCAATCAGGTAGCCGAAGAACGCGGCGGCGAAGCAGGCCAGGCTGATGCGCCACGGCAAGAACAGGGCTAGCTCATACACGGCGGAGCACCGCGCCCGCTCGACGGCCACGCCGCCCGCCCACGCGGTGAGTGCTCGATGAATGGGCCGGTACCACAGCCACGGCAGCAGCAGCGCGCAGAAGCCTCCGACCAGCGGCACTTCCGTGAAGTACAGCAGATACGTCATGCGCCACTGGTTCTCGTTGAACAGCCAGGCGAGGTGGCCGTAGGTAAACGCCGGCCCGTAGCCGAAGATGGTCAAGCCGATGAGCCAGGCCCGCAGCAGGCGGGCTTGGGTGCGCTTGGCCGTCGGCATCGGTAGCTGCACCGGAACCGACATCTCGATGTTATGTTCCTTCATGGTGTTTTACGTAGGCTTAACAAGCACTTAGTGTAAGTATACCTGATCACGACGGTCAGACGAGCAAATTGCGGATTGCGGAATGCGGATTGCGGATTACAGCAGAGCGGCCCAGCGGAGGAAGCGCCGCAGGGCTGCATGGTGGATCAGCAGGAAGCGGAAGAAGCGTGACGGGGTAATGTCGTCGGCGTGCAGTAGGCGTCCTTGCTCGTCGACGGCGCCATAGGTCTCCATCCGCCAGCGCAGCAGCGGGGAGTGCTGCGGCGCGAGCAGGTGCGGCCACGCCAGGCGGCTTGCCACCACCGCCATGCGCCACCACATCATCGTCAACTGCACACGCAAGCACCAACTCCCAAATCACAAATCCCAAATAAATCCCAAATTTCAAATCCCAAATTCCAAACCGTTTGGTGCTTGGAGCTTGGAATTTGGTGCTTATTTGGTGCTTGGGATTTGGTCATTGGTGCTTTCGTCTTTACTTCGCAAGCTGACGGACCGCGGCGAGGGCGGCGTCGTAATTGGGATGGTTGGCCACCTCCGGAACGTACTCGGCGTACCGGACGGTGTCGCTGGGGTCGATGACGAAGATGGAGCGCGCCAGCAGGCGTAGCTCCTTGATCAGCGTGCCATAGGCCCGGCCGAAAGAGCCCTTGCGGTGGTCCGAGAGCACCTTGACGCGGTCAATGCCGGCCGCGCCGCACCAGCGTTTCTGCGCGAACGGCAGATCCATGCTGATCGTGAGGATCTCAAGGTCCGTCGGCAGCTTCGCGGCTTCTTCGTTGAAGCGGCGGGTCTGCGCGTCGCAGATGCCGGTATCGAGCGACGGCACCACGCTGATGAGCCGCGTCTTTCCCTTCGAGCTGGCCAGCGTCACCGGGGTCAAATCCTGGGCCAGCACCTCGAACTCCGGCGCCTTCGCGCCGACGGCGATGGCCGGGCCGAGCAGCGTCATCGGGGTGCCTTTGAACGTGACCGTGCCGGGTCGCTCCTGCGTCGTGGCGCATGCGGTGGCGGTGCCCATTGAAACCTCCTGTGGGTTTGCACACGTTGGAAGGTAGCCGCATCGTAGCGAAAACTCCCTCCACCGTCAAGCGTTGGGCTGCGCCAATAAATCATTTCTGCTGCGGCGGGTTCCGGCAAAGCGAAATATGCCGGCAGGCCGCGTTCGTTCCCTCGGGGAACCCTCCCTCTCCCCGCCACGAGACGATGGCGTGTCCGGGCCTCCCTCTCGGGAACATTCCACGCCCTGCCTCCGTCCGGAACCCGTCGCTATTTACGGCGATCACTAGTAGTGCCGCCGGCAACCCCGGCGAGCGAATATGCGGTTCAGCCCGGCGGAGGCGGACTGCTTTTAGAGCACGGCCGTGTTGCCCGAGGCGCCGACTGCCGGCGCCGCTGGTGCTTGACGGGGGTGCGGGGGCGGCATAGAGTGGGGCCGCGATGGCGTATCCCTTGCTTTTGCATGGGCGGCATGGCGAGAAAGCCGTCTATGAGACGGTCGGCGAGTGGCTGGCACCATGGCGCATCGTCTCAACCGACGCCGAATACCAGATGCTGCGCAGCGGCGTCGGTCTTATCGACTACTCCACGCAGGCCCTCATTGAGGTGCAAGGCGCCGACCGCGCCGCCTTCCTCCATAACCTGCTCACCAACGACATCACGCGGCTCGCCCCCGGCGGCGGCTGCCATGCCGCGCTGCTGACGGCCAACGCCAAGCTCGTCGCGGAGCTGCTCGTCATCGCCGAGGCCGAGTCCATCTGGCTGATGTGCGATGCGCTCAGAGCGCCGGCCGTCGCGCAGACCTTGGAGCGGTACCACTTCTCCGAAGCGGTCACCATCACTAACCATGAGCGCCGGCAGGCCGTCCTGGCCGTGCAAGGCCCCCATACGATGGCGGCTCTTACCCAACTGGTGGGCGGTCCTGTGGCCCTGCCGCAACCCGGAGATCATCTGCAGGCGACGATTGAAGGCGTGCCGGTGCGGCTCATCCGCTGGAGCCTTGCCAGGGAAATCGGGGTACTGTGCCTTGCGGCGGCTGAGGAGGCTGAGGCGCTGTGGCATCTACTGCTACAGCAAGGCCTGGCGTGGGGCATGAAGGCAGTAGGCTGGGAGGCGCTGAACATCGCCCGCATCGAAGCGGGCGTGCCGTGGTTCGGCCTCGATATGACGGAGGAGCATCTGCTGCCAGAAACCGGGCTGGAAGCGACGGCGGTCAGCGACACCAAAGGCTGCTACCTGGGCCAGGAGGTGATCGCGCGCCTGTCGACGTACGGCTCGGTCAGTAAGCGGCTGATGGGGTTGGTCGTTGAAGGAACTGCGGTTCCCGCCACGGGCGATGCGATCGTGCGGGATGGCGAAGAGCTCGGACGCGTCACCAGCGCGTGCCAATCACCGGCGCTGGGCCGCCCGATCGCGCTGGGATACGTGAAGCGCGGCGGCTACGAACCCGGCATCCGCGTGGAAATTCTGCATGACAGTAAACGCCTTCCAGCCACCGTCACGGTACGGCCATTCCTAACGGATAGCGCATAGCGGATAGCGTTTAGCGTATAGGGATCTACCTATACGCTATACGCTGAACGCTACACGCTACGCACGCGTTACTCCTGCCAGTAGCGGGCGAACTCGTTGAGGTGGGCGAGCGTGGAAAGATTCGGCATCCGGTCGAGGAAGACCTTGCCGGCAAGATGGTCGCACTCGTGCTGGATGATGCGCGCGAAGAAGCCGTGCGCGTGAAACTTCACCTTCTCCCCTTTGCGGTTGTAGGCTTCCACCTCCAATGATTCCGCGCGGGGCACCCTGCCGCGGAAGTCGTTGACACTCAGGCACCCCTCCCAATCCTCCAGCTGCTTCTTTGACGCGCTGAGGATCTTCGGGTTGATCAGCACCGTCAGCGGGATCGGCCCCTCGCCGGGATAGCGGCGGTTCTGCCGCACCTCGATGACCGCGACCTGCTTCGAGATGTGCACCTGCGGCGCTGCCAGCCCGACGCCGTCGTACTCGGACATCGTCTCGATCATGTCGTCGATGAACCGCTGCACCTCGGGCGAGGCGATCGTTTCTTTCGGCACGGACGCTGACGGCTTGCGGATGACCGGATGGCCCAATCGCGCGACCTTGAGAATCGACATTGTCAGACCCGCGACCCGCGACCCGCGACCCGCGACCGGAGACGCGAGTCCCGAGTCTCGAGTCTCGAGTCGAAGTCGCATCCGGCGGCGATCATCGGCTCGTCAGCGCTTGGTATTCGGGATGACGCTTGAGGTAAGCACCCGAGATATAGGAGCACGAGGGGGTCACGGTGAGCTGCTGCGCTTTGGCATATTCAAAAGCGGCCTGGCAGAGCTTCTCCGCCACCCCGCGGCCTCTGAAAATTTCCGGGACATAGGTGTGATAGAGGTCGATCTCCTTGCCCGTCAGCCGGTACATCAGGCAGGCTTCGTAGCCCTCGAGTGTGACGCAGAACCGGCTGCCCGCCTTGTCATGAAGTACCTGCACCTTGACCGTCGCCATGGCGACGCTATTATAAACATCTGCTAAGATGGTTGGCAATGGATGCTGTCAGCCACCTGTTGAATCGGATCGCGGAGACGCTGCCGCAGAATCGCGCGCAGTTGCGGCGCCTCAAAGTGCATGTGGCCTCCGCAACCGGCGGGCCCCTCATCCGCAATGATGCGCTGCTGATGCGCTACCGCGAAGAGGTCTCAGGTGGCCGGCGGCCGATGAGCGAGCCGCTGGAGCGCATCCTGACCCTCAACGGCATCCGGTCGCAATCCGGCCTGGCCACCGTCACGGTCATCACCGAACCCTTCCCCTGCCCGGGCCGCTGCGTCTATTGCCCCACGGAGGCGCGCGCGCCCAAGAGCTACCTCACCAACGAGCCCGCCGTCATGCGCGCGCTGCGCAGCGACTACGATCCCTACGGGCAGGTGTGCCGCCGGCTTAAGGCGCTGGAGGAAACCGGCCATCCGACGGACAAGATCGAGCTTATCATCAAAGGCGGCACGTGGTCCTTCTACCCGGAGGCGTACCAGCAGACGTTCATCCAACGCTGCGTCGAGGCGGCGAACGAATTCGCTCAAGGCTCAAGGTTCAAGGCTCAAGACACCAACACTAGCCTTCAGCCTTCAGCCTTCAGCCTTCAGCCCGGCTCGCTCGCGGATGCGCAGCAGACTAATGAAACCGCAGGGTGCCGCATCATCGGCATCACGATTGAGACGAGGCCGGATTACGTCGATGAAGCGGAAGTGCGCCGGCTGCGCCGGCTGGGGGTGACGCGCGTAGAGCTGGGCGTGCAGAGCCTGGACGAAGAGGTGTTGCGCCTGATCGTCCGCGACCACGGCACCGCCGAGGTGCGGCGCGCAACACGGTGGCTGAAGGATGCGGGCTTCAAGGTCGCCTACCACCTGATGCCGAACCTGCCCGGTGCCACCCCGGAGAGCGATCTGCAGACGGCCCAGGCGCTCTTCACCGAGGAGAACTACCAGCCGGATACGCTCAAGCTCTATCCGTGCGTGGTGATTGAGACGGCCGAGCTCCACGGCTGGTGGCGCCAGGGCCGCTACGTCCCTTACGATGACGAGACGCTGCTGGAACTGCTGGTGGAGATCAAGCGGCGGGTGCCGCCGCACGTGCGCATCGAGCGGGTCATCCGCGATATTCCCTCAACGTCGATTGAGGCCGGCTGCCGGATCACCAACCTGCGGGAAGCCGTCCTGCGCCGGATGCGCGCAAGAGGGCTCTCCTGCCGGTGTATCCGCTGCCGCCAGGTACGCGATGAGGCCCAGGGCCACTTCGAGTTGGTGCGCCGCAGTTACCCTGCTTCCGGTGGCACGGAAATTTTCCTGAGTTTCGAGGATGGGACTGCCGACCGCGTCGCCTCGCTGTTGCGGTTGCGCATTCCTTCCAGCGCGGCGGCGGCGCTGCCGGCGCTGCGCGAGGCCGCGCTGATCCGCGAGCTGCATACCTATGGGCGGCACGTGCCGCTGCATGGGCGCCGCGAGGATGCCGCCCAGCACCGCGGCTTCGGGGCGCGGCTGATCCAGGAGGCGGAGCGCATCGCGAAGGAGGAGTTCGGCAGGCGGCGCCTCGCCGTCATCGCAGGGGTGGGGGCGCGCGAGTACTACCGCCGCCTGGGCTATGAACTTCAGGAGACTTACATGGTCAAGGCCCTATGAAACCGGCCTCGCCTGAAATAAAACCGGTACCAGGTACCGATGCGGTAGACCGGTACCTGGTACCGGTTTAATTCACGAGCTTATTACCGGGGCGCTTGGGCGGATCGTTCTTCGGCCGTTCAGGCGCTGGCGGGTTGTTCTTGTAGGTGGGGGTGAGTTCCTTGTTGATGGCGGCGTAGGCCTGGTCTTCCTCTTCCGAGGCGACGATTGCACCCACCGGGCACTCGGGCAGGCAGAGGCCGCAGTTGATACACACCTCTGGGTCGATGATCATGAACTCCTGCCCCTTGTAGTCGCCGGGGTGGATGCATTCGACTGGGCAGACCGTGGCGCAGACGGCGTAGCGCTCGCCCAGGCACTTCTCGGTAATCACGTAGGACATGCACGACCTCCCGCCGGTTTAAAGTACAAGATGCGAATCGGTATCCCGCACGCCGTTCAACTGCCGGATGGTGGAGAGCACGACGGCGAACTCTTCGTAGGGCTCGGCGTCAATGAAGGCGATCATGTCGTGCTCGCCGGTGACCTGGTGCACCATCTTGACGCCGGCCAGCTTCTGGATGGCCGTCTGCACGGCCGCCTCCTGACCGGGAACCACATCAATCATGATGAACGCTTTGGGCATCTCACACCTCGTTGCGTATTGTAACGCAATCGAAACTGTTGTTCAATAAGGTGAAGAGGCTATTCGGAAAGCGCATGACCCCGCTCAGTAGCAAACAGCAGACAGCAGACAGCAGACAGCAAGAACATTCACACACTCGGCATTGGTCTTTGCTGTGTGCTGTGTGCTGTGTGCTGTGTGCTGTGATGGGGTGCGCGTCGTCGCACAGCACGATGGTCGTCGCCGTGCCTCTTGCGGATCTGCGCGCCGCCCCGCACACCACGGTTCAGACCGGCACCCACGATCCGCAGCAGGAAACCCAGCTGCTCTACGGCGAGCAGGTGCGCGTCGTGGAATCCCGCGAGGGCTGGTCCCGCGTCGAAGCGCTGGAGCAGGCGGAGTACAGCCACCAGGGCCGATGGCAAGGCTACCCGGGGTGGGTGCCCGCGCAGGCGCTAGCACCCTCTGACGCCGTGTCAACGGCCACGGCGGTCGTCACCAGCCGATGGGCGCGCGTGTGGGCGGATGCGTACCGTACCGCGCCGCTGCCCATGCGCCTGCCGCTCGGCACGATGATCCGGGCGACGGAAATGGGAGGCCAGCTCTGGCGCGTGGAGCTCGTCGACGGCGGCTTCGCCTGGATGGCGTACGCGGAGGCGCGCTCGCTGCAGGAGCTGGCCGTCTTGCCGCCGCTTGAGCGCCGCACGCTGGTCCTGCGCATCGCCGCCTTGTTTCTCGGCGATCCATATGTTTGGGGCGGCCGATCCCCGCGAACCGACGAGACGGCCATCGCCGCCTCGGGCGTGGATTGCTCCGGACTGGTCAACCTGGCCTACCGCGCCGCCGGCATGGCGATCCCCCGCGATGCGCATGAGCAGTCGCTGCGCGCGCAGCCCGTGAAGGCCCCGCAGCCCGGCGATTTGATCTTCCTCTCGGAGCGCGGCAATCCCCGCCACGTCGTCCACGTGATGCTCTATGCCGGTGACGGCGACGTCATCGAAGCACCGGGCACCGGCCAGACGGTGCGGCGCATCCCCTTGGCGCGCCGGTTGGGCCAACCGCTCGATTGGCTCGCCCCCGGCAGCGTAGTCGACGGCCAAACCGTCTCCTTTGGCAGCTACTTGCCCTAGCGGAATAACCAATGACCAAATCCCAAGCTCCAAATAAGCACCAAATCCCAAGCACCAAGCACCAAACGGTTTGGTTATTGGAATTTGGTGCTTGGAATTTATTTGGCATTTGGGATTTGGTGCTTGGTTATTGATGGGGGGTTGGTGGCCAGTTGCAGGGCTTATCCTTCTTGTCACCGCGATTTCGCTTGCTAGCCGTCAAGCCACCCTTCGCCAACTCTTTCGCTGGTTGCCGGTGCCGCTGTGGTGTTACGCGCTGCCGATAGCATCGGTGGCTCTCCACCTGCTGCCAAGCGCGCATCCTGCCTATGCGCAACTGACCACGTGGCTGTTGCCCGTGGCCCTTGCCTGTCTGCTACTAGGGGTCGATCTGCCGGCGATTGCGGCCTCCGGCCGCCAGGCGTTGGCTGCCGCCGCCATCGGCGCGGCAGGCATTATGGTCGGCGCGCCGCTCGGCGTGTGGCTGCTGCAGGGATGGCTGCCCCCAGAAGCCTGGAAAGGCGCCGGGGCGCTGGCGGCCACGTGGACCGGCGGCACGATGAATCTGCTCTCCATGCGGTCGGTCTTGGCGGTGCCCGACGGGGTGTTTGCTCCGCTCATCGTCGTGGATGCGGCGGTTGCGTATGGCTGGATGGCGCTGCTGGTGGCCGGCTCGGCGAGGCAGCACGCGCTGAATCGCTGGCTTGGCGCCTCATGGAACCCTCCCCAGCTTAAAGCGAATGCCTCCACAACCAAGATGCCCCGACGAATCGAAGCGGCGGCGCGGTGCGTGGCCGGCGCCGTCGCGCTGACGTGGGCGGCCGCGGCTGTCGGATCACGCCTGCCGACCTCCTCAGTGGTCAGCTCGGCCTCAGGATGGACGGTGCTGCTGGTCACCACGGGCGCGCTGGGATTGTCGCTGCTGCCTGCGGTGCACCGGCTGGCAGCCCACGGCCAGACGGCGGGCTCGTGGAGCCTCTGCCTGGTGCTGGCGGCGACAGGAGCGCAGGCCAATCTTCCCGCGCTGTGGTCAGCGCCCGCGTGGATGCTCGTCGGAGGCCTGACGGCCGCGCTCCACGGAACCCTCTTGCTGCTGGCAGGGCGGCGGCTGCGAATACCGATCGGCCTGCTGGCGACGGCAAGCCAGGCGAACCTCGGCGGGGTCGTCTCCGCGCCGCTGGTGGGCGCGGTCTATCATCAGTCGTTCGTCCCGATCGGGCTGCTGCTGGCGGTGGCCGGCAACGCGCTCGGCACCTACCTTGGGCTGCTCTCCGCCACGCTGGCCCGTTGGCTCACGGCGCTCTGAAAAACCAACAGGCCACGCCTTCAGGGGCGTGGCCTGCGGTCAACGTGCTGAACGACTGACGGCTTATTGCGGTGTGGTTTGCTCTGCTGAGTCGGAGGGTTCCTGCGCCACCTCGCTCGGCGCCGGTTCGGTTGCTGCTGCGCTCGGCGCCTGCTGAGCCGCCTGCTCCAACTCCGACTGAGCTGCCTGCGCGTGCTCGCTGATGATCTGAGCCTGCTGCTGCGCGGCCTCTTGAGTCGCTGCGACCGTCTCCGACGCCTGCGTGGCGTCCTCGTTGACGGCGCTCTGCGCCTGGTTCCAGAGGCTCTCAGCCGACGTGGCAGCTGGTTCCGTTGACGACTTCCATGACTCCGAGGCCGTCTGCGGCTTCGGCTTCTGGTTGGCGAAGACGAGCGCCCCGAGAATGACCGCCGCACCGATCGCAATCCAAATCCCTCGCTTCATGCCCCAAACTCCTTTCCGTTGCAGCCCGCCTGAAGACGGCCCGAGCCGTTGACGGCGGGTAATCGACAATTGACCGCCTTGAGTGCCTTTCCTTGTGGACGACCGGATGGCGCGTTGGATGGCCGGCTTAACGCCGGGCGACGCGATGAGGGTTCTATTCTACGGTGTCACGGATGGAATGCAAGAGGAAAGTGCGGTGGTTAGCCGCGGTCGAGAGAGCCGACCTGCAGCAGCTCTTGCTGCTGGTAGGCAGGATACTCCAGCGAGTGCTTGTAGCGCAAGGCGGACTGGGATAGCGGCTGCTGCCGAAGAGCAAGAACCGCGGCCGCCAGAGCCAACACCCCGGCCACGAGCAAGAGGGCGCTTCGTTGCTTGCGCATAGTACCTCTAGTATACCTGAACTGATCGAAACGATTCTTGGTTCGGGGTTCAGGGTTCAGGGTTCAGGGTTCGGGGTTGTGGGCAGAATAGCCCAGAGCCCCCAACCCTCAACCCAGAACCAGAGCGCCCTGAGCTATTCTGATAGGCGCTCTTAGGCAATTTGACGGAAGACGGCGACAACCTTGCCGAGGACGGCCAGCGGCTGCTGCTTCGTCACCACAATCGGCTCCATGGTGGGATGCTCGGGCTGCAGCCGCACCCGGTCGTCCTCCTTGAAGAACCGCTTCACCGTCGCCTCATCGCCCAACAGGGCCACGATGATGTCGCCGTCCTGGGCCGTGGGCTGCTGGCGCACGATGACGAAATCGCCTTCCAAAATGCCGGCATTGATCATGCTGTCGCCGTGGACCTTCAGCGCGAAATGCTCCGCCGCGCCGGTCGCCGCTGGGCCTCCGATCCAGGAGCCGTCGATGACGACGTACCCTTCCACATGCTCCTGTGCCAGGATCGGATCGCCGGCGCGGATGCGCCCCAGCACCGGCACGCGCATGGCCCGCTCAAACGGGGCCACCAGATCGGAGAGGCTAATACTGCGCGCCCGCGGCTCGCGCTTGAGGAACCCTTTTTTCGCGATGGCATCGAGATGCGTGGTGACCCCGCGCAGGCTCTTGATGCCCAGCTGCGCGCCCAGCTCGCGGATGGTCGGGGGATAGCCGCGCTGGCGAATCCAGGTGCGGATCGTATCCAGGACGGTCAGTTGCCGCTTGGTGAGCTGCTTGGCCATTGTTTGGAAGTATACTAGACACTCGTCTGTGGTTCAAGAGGTGTCTCAAGTTGGCAGCGACATGGTTTCAGAGGGGCGGCTGTGGCCGCGGGCCGTTCCCTCGGGGAACCCTCCCTCTCCCCGCCACGAAACCTATGGCGTGTCCGGGCCTCCCTCTCGGGAACGTCTCCGCGTCCATCCGCCCCCCTTGAAACGAAGACACCTACTGCTTGTGCGTGGCTTCTTTGATGGCGTGGAGCGTCTCTTGGAGCTGCGTTTTGATCAGGCGCAGCTGCACCTCCGTCAGCGGGTAATCGAAGAGATGCTCCATCATCGTTATGCCGTCGCGCAGCGACGCCAGCGCCGGCACCAGCTGGCGCGATCGCATCTGTGACTGCCCTTGGCGGGCGAAGAGCAGCGCGGCCTTCAGGCCCATCTCGGCATCAACCGGCAGGTTGTGCAGGGCGTTGAGATACGCGTCGAGCGCCTCGGCGGGTTTGCCGGCCTGCTCGAAGCCCCGCCCGAGCCGGAACCAATAGTCTCGGCCCACCTCGGGCTCGGCGAAGCGAAAGTCGTAGTTCGGCAGAAATTGGACGCCCCATTCGCGCAGGAGAGGATAGCTGTAGAGATGCAGGGTCAGCGTCCGCGGAGCCCCGTTGCGGAAGATGACCAGCGTGGCGGCCTTCGTCTTCCCCTTCATGACCGTTGACACTGCGGCGAACTCCTCGATGGTGCGCACGTCGTCCTCTTGAATGCGGACGATGAGATCCTCGGGCCGCAGATCGGCCAGCGCGGCCTGCGTGGCCTCCTCGACGCTGACGACGCGCACGCCCAGGGGGCTGTCGGTGACCACGACCCCTCGAAAGAGGGACGGCAGCTCGGCGGCGAAGACGAGCGGTAGCACACAGCAGACAGCAGACAGCAGACAGCAGAAGCCGAAAAGTTTCTTCATAGCATGGAGCTGCCGCGCAGGGCCACCTCGAGGAGCAGCAGCAGAATCACTAACGGCAGCCACCACGTGAACAGCGGCTCTGCCACGTGCGCCGTCGTCGTCGGAGGGGCGAGCGCCGCATTCGGCATGGCGTAGGTTCCGCCGGTGGCGCGCGCGATCTGCCGCAGCAGCGCCTCATGCGGCGGCTGGCCGGCCAGCTCCGGTCCCTGCGGCGGCGTGCCGACTTGCACCCACCGTTTCGCCGTGACGGTCGCCTGGCCTTGCGTTGATTCCAGCACCAACTGGTACCATCCGCTGGGCACCTGCTCAAGGGCGGCCTGCCAGCGCCAGCGGCCGGCTTGCATCAGCGACAGCGGCGTGCGCTGGGACCCCTGGGCGTTGAGCAGCTCGGCCTTCGGGTTGTCGAGCATCCCTTCAATCATGAGGCTCGGCGCAGCACGGCTGGCATCCATCCAGACGAACAGCTCTTCCGTCAGCCGCGGGCGCGCCGCCCACCGGACGACCTGCGCCCACACGCCCTCAAAGGCCTCCCACCGGATCCACTCCGGCGACCAGCGCGTGTGCGCATCCGATAGGAACGAGACGACCCGCCCCCGCCCCACCGTCCACCGGGCCAGCAGCGGTTCCGGGCCCGTGCCGCCGTCGATGGTCAGATCGACGCGCGCTTGCGGCTTGGCGGTGGCGGTGAAGAAGCCGCGCAGCGATGGCCACGGGTCGATCTCAGCGAACCAATCGCTTGATGGCGATCTGACGGGCCGGAAATAGCCTTCCGCGAACGGCAGCTTGCCCAACTGCTCTTGCGTATCCTGCACCACCAGCCGCGGCAGCTCCTCAGGCCGGCGCATCAGGTAGTAGGAGCCGCCGGTGGAACCCGCCAGCCATTGCAGCAAGTCGGTGTTGACGAACGCCGGTCCGATGCCGATGGTACTGAGCGTCATCTTTTCATCTTTGAACTGCTTCATCATGGCGTCATAGGCGACCTTTTGAAACGGGGTGTTGCCGTCCGACAGCAGGATGACGTGTTTGGTCGTCGCCCCGGTCGCCTCCAACCGGTTGGCCGCCGCCGCTAGCGCCGGCAAAATGTCCGTGCCGCCAGTGGAGCGCAGCTTCACTAGCTTCTCCACAAGCCAGGCATCGATCTGCCGGGCCGGCTGCACCTCCGCCACCACATAGGCCTCCGTATCAAAGGCCAGCACGCCGACCAAATCTTCCGGCTGCAATTGCTTGACCAGCTCCACCGCCGCCCGCTTGGTGGCGGCGATGCGCGGCCCGAGCATCGACGCCGAGCGGTCGATGAGCATGATGAAGCAGATCCGCTGCTTGGTCTCCTGCATGCCTTTCGGCTCGAAGGTCACCGGCAAGAGCGCATCCAACGCAGCGGCGTGCTTCAGCTCATCCGCCAGCGCGCCGCCCAACCCGACGGTGACGAGCCCCCCGCCCGAGGTCTCAAGGTAGCTGCGCAGGGCCGCCACCTGCCCGGCTGAGAGGGCGGACTTGGGCAGATTGAACGCGAGTATGGCGTCGTATCCGCCCAACGGTTGCGCCTGCTGCGGAAATTCCGACGGCCGCATGACCGCCAGATCCATGTCGCGGCGTTTCAGCGCCTGCGCCAGCGGCGGCAGCGACTCCGACTGCTCGGCGAGAAAGAGCAGCTGGGGCGGGCCTTCCACTTCCGTGTAGGCGCTGCGGCGCTCCGAGAGCCGATCGGCCGGAAGATCCAACTGGACCTCCATCGCCATCGTGCCGCGCACCAGCGCGCGGAGGGGTACCGTGACCACCTGCCATCCCGGCCGCACGACGATGCGCTGGCGCTTCATCGGCACGCCCTGCACCGCCACCGTCACCTGCCCGGCCTTGGCGGCGGAGGCGGCATTGAAGACGACGAGCTTCACCGGCACCGTCGCCCCCCGTTGCACCACCGGGGGCACGGAGAGGACCTCCCACACCGCCTGGGCTCGCCCAGGCGCTGGCGGCGGCTGCGCGAAGACGCCCACGCTGAAGCGCTGCAGGTAGGAGAGCATACTCGCCGCATCGCCGGTGGTTTCCCGGCCGTCGCTGAAGAGCACGATGCCGCCGCCCTGCTGCGGTGGCAGCAAGGCGGCGCTGAAGAGCAGCGCGGTTTCCAGATTCGTCTGCGCGGCATCGACCGCGGAGGCTTCAAGCGCGTGCTGCACGCGCGCCGCATCGGTCAGCCGCTCCCGGCTAAACGGCACGGCCAGGCGAGCGTCGCTGCCGAAGACCGCCATCGCGCGCGGCATCTGCGCGGGTCTGAGCGCCTCTAATGCCGCGATGCGCCGCGCCACCCACGCCCGCTGGGCAGCGTCCATGCTGGCGGAGCGGTCCACCAGATACACGACGTGGCGCGGCACTTCCTGCAGGCGGCGGCGCGGCGGGCCCCACAGCGCGGCCCCCAAGACGGCCAGCGCCGCCAGATGGCAGCCGAGGACGGCCGGCCAGCGCCACCCGGCCAGCGGAATGTCGCGCGCCCTCCATATGACGATCGCAAACGCACCAAAGAGAATGAAGAAATGAACGGATCTCATCGACGAATGAGGTTCTGGGTTCTGGGTTGAGGGTTCTGGGCAACCGCCCCCTGTCCCATGCCCCCTGTCCCTGACATGCGCCCTCTTGCACTATACAGCCACCACTCCGCCACCAGCAGCACAGCCAGCAGCACCATGATCGTCTGCGCCAGCGGGTGGGTGGCGGCGCGCGCGCTGCGAGGCGGCGCCTGGGCGGCATCCGCGGGCGAAGCGCCTCCCCATGTCGAGGCGCGCTCCATCGTGTTGGACTCCAGCGGATCGAGGAAATTGACCGCGCGGTGGACCTCGCGCGAGGCCTGCAGCACGCGATACACGCCGGCCTTGGTCGCGCTCTCAAAGCGCACTGCGCCGTCAATCGCCGGCTGCCGGTGCGTCGTGCCATCCGGATGCTGGATGGCCACCTCTCCCGGCGCCCAGCCGTCGATGACGAGCGTCTCGCGGGTCGTCGCGGCGTCCCGATCGCCCATCAGCCAGCGCAGGCTGTTGAAAAACGCCACCGTCATCAGCGGGGAGGCTTCCTGGCCGGCCACATCCACCCGCCACTCCACGCGGCGGCGCCCACGATGCTCACCGGCCAGGATGACCGGCACTTTGCGGCCGTCCACAAAGGCGGAAACTACCGGCATGCCCTGCGGGACCTCGCCCAGCGGCGCAGCGATGGAGGCGGCGACGGTTTCCAGCGGCGACAAATAGAAGCCGATCGGATGATCCGGCGCGATCATCCAGTGGAGCGCCACGGGCTGAGCCCCTGGCACCGGCAACCCCGTCTCGATGGGGGCGACATCCCGCCCCCCCGTTGGCTGCTGCACCGCCGTGCCGCCCACGGCCGAAGGCCGTGGCGCAATGGCGGGATGGCTCACGGTTGGCCGCGCCGATGGCGGCGGCCGAATGAGCAGCGCCGGGCCTTGGGCCGCCTGCCACAGCTCTTCGCGATCGGTGATCAGGACGGCCGCGGAGGCTGCAGAGGCCTTCGACGTCCATGACAGCGCCGCGCAGGCCGAGAGCCACCGCGAGAGCGTCGAGGCGGAGGCCGCGCGCGAGACGCTGAGGACGACGGGCAGCCGCGCTGCCGGCTGCACGATGGCCCAAGCGCGATTGTCCACCGCCAGCGCATCCGGTGCCGCCTCCAACTGCACCTCGACGATGCCATGGGTATTGGCGGGAAGCGGCAGGATGAGAGTCTGCGGCCCCGCGGCCGCCAACGAGGCGGTCTGCTGCGCGAGTTGGCGGCCGTCCTGACGCGCCGTCAGGCGCGCCGAGGTCGCACGGCTTGAAAAGCTGTGCACGGTCACGATGACGCGCGACTCCGAGGCATCGCAGAGGGGCCCCAGCGCGTCGATGCCCACGATCGCGACATTCGGCAGCGGACGGCCGACACCCATCCACCGCAGGCCCGTCGAAGCCGCCTCAGGCGGCGGCGACCCCGACCCGCTGTTCGCCATCGCCGGGGCGGGTTCGTCCGTCGCCACCCACACTTCATCCGGCGCTTGCCCCAGCAGGGCCCGGCCAAGGCGCCTCGTCGTGGCCAGATGCCCGCCGAGATCGCGCGCCTGCTGCTGATCAATCAGGCGCCCCAGCGTTGTGCCATCGCTGGTTGGCTGGGACGTCAGCGGCGCAGCCGGCGCCGTCGCCAGCAACAGCACCTGATCCCCCGGCGCCTTCCGAGCCAGCCGCCTGGAAAGCGCGCTTTTGGCCCGCTGAAGCGCCGTGGAGCCACCCTGGCGTGCTGCCATGCTCGCGGAGGTATCGAGCATGACGAGGATCGTTTTGGCGCGCGCGACGCGCAGCATCGGCTGGGCCAGCGCGAGGGCCGCCCCCGCCAGTACCGCCGCTTGCAGCCAGAAGAGCCAGTTGACGACGAGGCGCCGCCGCCGGGTTGAGGTGCGCTTGAGCAGATGCTCGAAGGGGATCAGGCTGGCCACGCGCGTCTGCCGCTTCGCGGCGGTTAACCGCCACAGCCAGATCAGCACCGGCAGGCTGGCGAGCCACAGCAGCCCGATGGGGGAGAGAAACATCATCTGCAGCGAGGCTGGAGGCTGGAGGCTGGAGACCGGATGGTTTCCTCCAGCTTCCTGCTTCCAGCTTCCTGCTGCGGCATTATTCCAGGATGCCGCGGCGCGGCAGTGTGGCGGTGATGAAGCGCTCGAGCGGCTCGTCGATGCGGTGCTGGACGAAGGCGACGCCGCGGCGCTTGCAGAACTTGGAGAGCGTTTCGTTATGCTCCGCCATCGCCCGCTCCAGCTCCGCCGGCGCGTAGGCCAGCTGGTGGG
>JACQRD010000003.1 GCA_016206675.1 Candidatus Omnitrophota bacterium | reverse complement strand
CGTGCAATTCCGCCAAGAGCTGTGCCACCGTCTTAAACTGCTCGTACTCCTTCAGCCGACGCTCCAGCTCCTCGAGGCTGATCGGCATCTCCTCATCCTCCTCCGGCGCCGGAGGGGCGGGCAGCAGGCCGCGCGCCTTGATGGCCACGAGTTGGCCCAGCAACGGCAATGGCTCCGCGAGCCGGTTGAGGTCCTCGCCCGACGTCTTGATCTGCGCGAGGAATTGCCCGGTGAGATCCACGAGCTTGATGAGAAAGATATCCAGCAGATTCATCTTCGCCAATTCGACCAGCAGCGGCAAGGGCCCTTCATAAATATCGGTCCTGATATCGTAACTCATGGTGCAATCGCAAGCACCAAGCACCAAGCACCAAGCACCAAATAAATTCTAAATTCCAAATCCCAAACGCTCTCCATTTGGAATTTGGAACTTGGTGCTTGGAATTTATTTGGAATTTGGGATTTGGTCATTGGTTATTTTGCTCGATCACCCGAGAGTCCAAACGCACGCTTCACTTCAGAGATGGTTTGCGAGGCGATGGCGCGCGCCTTGGCCGCCCCCTGCTGCAGCAGCCGATCGATCTCCTGCCGCGACGGCCCCGAGCTGCGCGCGCGGCGAAACGGCTCCGTCAGCTCCACCAGCACATCCCCCAGCTCGCGCTTGTTCTGCGCGCAGCCGCGCTTCGACGTCGCGCACTCCTCCCAGATCCGTGCGGCTCGCTGCGGCGCGAACATTTTCCAGTAGCCGCAGACATTGCAGGTGGCCGGATGGCCCGGGTCCGTCATCTTGATGCGCGTCGGATCGGTGAACATCTTCTGCGTGACGGCGCGGATCTCCGCCTCCGGCGCGGCAAGACTCATCGTGTTGCCGTAGCTCTTCGACATCTTGCGGCCGTCGGTGCCCAGCAGCTTCGGCGCCTCGGTCAGCAGCGCCTTCGGCTCGGGAAACATCTCCGTCTTCAGCAGCGCGTGCAGGCGCCGCACGATTTCGCGCGCCAGCTCCAGGTGCGGCAGCTGATCCTCGCCCACCGGCACCGCATGCGCCTTGTAGAGCAAAATGTCCGCCGCCTGCAGCACCGGGTAGCCGAGGAAGCCGTAGGTGGCCAAGTCGCGGCCTTCGATCTCCCGCAGCTGCTCCTTGTAGGTGGGCACGCGCTGCACCCACCCTAGCGGGGTGACGATCGACAGCATGGTAAAGAGCTCCGCGTGCTCCGGCACGTCCGACTGCCGGAAGACGACGCTGCGCGCCGGGTCGATGCCGCCGGCGAGCCAGTCGGCGACGTTGTCGGCGGTCCACTCGCGGATGCGCTCCGGATGCTCGTACTCGCTCATCAGCGCGTGGTAATCCGCCACCATAAAGAAGCACTCGTATTGCTCTTGCAGCTGCTTCCAGTTGGCGAGCGCGCCGACGAGGTGGCCGAGGTGGAGCTGCCCGGTGGGCCGCATGCCGCTGAGCACGCGAGGTTTCATGGATGTCGGTTGCGCCCGATCACTCCGAAGAGGGTGAGCAGGTAATGCGCTGCAAGAAAGCCAAGGGCTCCGACCACCACCCAGCGCAACCATTGCTCCGGCTCAAGATCTTTCACCAGCGGAAAAGCCAGGAACGCTCCGGTCCCCATCAAGCACACGAACCATGGAACGCGCAACACCACCCCAACCGCCAAGATGCAGCCGGCCGCAATGAAGATTTGTGGCGCCGCCTTGCCATAGTGCTGCTGCAGCCATGTCATGACCTCTACTTTCCGGTTGGACCGGGCCGTCGACGACCTGGAATGGCGAGGCCCCGCGAGAGCTGCACCCGCGATGGACATGGAGAGGATTCCTAACAGGCAGCCGGCGATCACCATGAGGAGAAATCTGTTCTTGCAGATGGGCCGTGCAGGCCGTAGTTCACAACGCACGAGCATCGCCTGTCAATTCAGCTTTCGGGCCACCTTTTTCAACTCCCAGGCTTCGATCAGATCGCCGGTCTGCAGCATCGGGCCCTCCTGCAGCGAGATGCCGCACTCGAAGCCTTCCTGCACCTCACGCGCATCGTCCTTGACGCGCTTGAGATTCAACATTTTGCCCTCGTAAATCCGGTCGCGGCCCCGCACGAGCCTGACGGTGGCGTCGCGCCGGATGCTGCCCTTGATGACCATGCATCCGGCCACCAAGCCCACCTTGCCGACCTGAAAGATACGGCGCACCTCGGCCCGGCCGAGGAAAGTCTCCTCGATGACCGGCTCCAGGAGCCCTTCGATCGCCGCTTTGATGGCCCCGACGAGCTCGTAGATGATCTGGTAGATATGGACGTCCACGCCTTCGGCGGCCGCCAGCACCTGGACTTTCGGATCGATGCCGACATGGAAGCCGACGACGATGGCATCCGAGGCCGCGGCGAGGATGACGTCCGACTCGTTGATGTCTCCCACCCCCATATGGAGGATGCGAAACTGGACCTCTGCTTTCTCCAGGTCGAGATTCTCCAGGCTCTGCGCGATCGCCTCCAGCGAGCCCTGCACGTCCGCCTTGAGGATCAGCCGCAGCTCCTTCAGCTGCCCCGTGGCGATGCGCTGGTGCAGCTCCTCCAGCGTGACGCGCTTCGGATGCAGCACTGCCTGCTGCTGGCGCTGCTCCTGCCGCCGCTCCCCGACCTGGCGGGCCAGCTTCTCATCCGCCACGACGAGGAACCGATCGCCCGCCTTCGGCACTTCCGGAAGCCCCAGCACCTCAACCGGCGCAGCCGGCCCCGCCTCTTTGAGGCGCTGGCCGCGGTCGCTGGCCATCGCGCGCACGCGCCCGACCAGAGGGCCGATCAACAACGTCTCGCCGAGGCGCAGCGTGCCTTGCTGGATGAGCAGCGTGGCCACCGGGCCGCGGTCTTTGGTCTGCTTCGCCTCGATCACCGTCCCCTGCGCCGGCACGGTCGGATCGGCCTTCAGCTCCAGCAGCTCGGCCTCCAGCAGCAGCATTTCCAGCAGATCGTCGATGCCCTGCCGGCTCTTGGCGGAGACCGGCACCATGATCGTCTTGCCGCCCCAATCCTCGCCGAGGAGGCCGTACTGGCTCAGCTGTTGCTTGACCTTCTGCGGATTGGCATCCGGCTTGTCGATCTTGTTGATCGCCACGACGATCGGCACGTCCGCCGCCTTGGCATGGTTGATGGCTTCGATGGTTTGCGGCATCACGCCGTCATCGGCGGCGACGACCAGCACCACGACGTCCGTCACGTTCGCGCCGCGGGCGCGCAGCGCCGTGAAGGCTTCATGGCCCGGCGTATCGAGAAACGCCACGCGGCCCTTCGGCAGCTGCACTTCATAGGCGCCGATGTGCTGGGTGATCCCGCCGGCCTCGCCTTCGGCCACTTTCGCCTGGCGGATCGCATCCAGCAGGCTCGTTTTGCCGTGGTCGACGTGGCCCATGAAGGTGACCACCGGCGCGCGCGGCACCGACTTCGCCGGATCAGGCTCCGCGGCCTTGATCAGCTGCTCTTCGAGCGTGGGCTGCGGCAGCACCTCGCAGTTAAACGCCGTCGCGGCCTCGGTGGCCGCCTCCTCATTGAGCATCTGGACGGCCGACGCGAAGATCTTCTGCTGCAGAAGGTACTTGATAAGGTCGCTGACCTTCACGTCCATCTGAGCCGCCAGATCTTTGACCGAAATCGGAAAGCGCAGCTCCAGCGGCTTCGGTGCTACGGGGGCAGCCGGGGTGGCGACGGGCTCTACAGCAGGCGGCGGAGCCGGCTTGGCCTTTGGCGGCGCTGCGGCCGGCTTTTCGGGTTTTGGCTTCGGGGCAGCGAGTGTGGCAACGGCGGCACTCGATGCAGCAGGACGCGCCGCAGGCGCAGGGCGAGGTGGTGCTGCGACGGCGGGGGCAGGTCTTGCGGCCGACGGGCGAGGAGCTTCCGGCGCCGCCGCCGCTTTTGCCGGGGCGGGGGCTGCGGCCTTCGCAGGGAGCGCCGACTTGGCCAAGGGCTTCTTCGCCGACTGCGCCTTCGCTTGGGCCGCCTTCTTCTTCGCGGCAGCGGCGCTGGCCGCGAGCGCCTTGCGGAGGCGATTGATCGCATCGGCATCCAGCGTGCTGGAGGCCGAGGTCGCCGGAATCTTCAACGCCTTGAGCTTGGCCAGCAGCTCCGCCGAGGTCAGTTTGAGGGACTTCGCCAGCTCGTGCACGCGCATGACGTTACGCGGCCCCCTCCCCAGTGCGCTCATCCGCGGCGTCATCCTGCGGCTCGGAGGGCGCTTCGGCTTGCGTCTCCGCTGCAGGCTCAGCGGCTGCGGACGGCGGCGCTTCAGCGGCCTCTGCTGCGGGGGGCGCCGGTGCCGCCGCTGCGGCGGCCGCGGCGGCGAGTGCTTGCTGGGCCGATTCGAGGAGTTTCTGCGCGGTCTTCTCCCCCACGCCCTTGACGGCCGTCAGCTGCTCGACCGTCATGGCCGCCAATTGCTGCACCGTCGTCACGCCCGCTTCTTTCAAACGCTCTTCAAGGGCCGCTCCGACTCCCTCCAAGGAACTCACCGAGGAGGCGGCATGCTGCGAACGGCTCTTGATCTCCAGCTGCCAGCCGGTGAGCTTGGAAGCCAACCGGACGTTCTGGCCCTTCTTGCCGATCGCCAGGGAGAGCTGGTCGTCGTCGACGAGCACCAGCGCCTGCTTTTCGCCGATCGGCTCGATGCTGGCGATCTTCGCGGGCGAGAGTGCGGCCGCGATGAACTCCTTGATGTCCTCGTGCCAGCGGATGATGTCGACCTTCTCGCCGTGCAGCTCGCGGACGATGTTCTTGACGCGGGTGCCCCGCATGCCCACGCACGCCCCCACGCAGTCGACCTTCTCCTCCTTCGACCAGACGGCGATCTTCGTGCGGTCGCCGGCCTCCCGCGCGAGGCCCTTGATCTCGACGATGCCCTCCCCGATCTCGGGCACTTCGAGCATGAACAGCCCGCGGATGAACCCCTCGTGGCTGCGGGAGAGTACGATGGCCGGCCCTTTGGCGTTCTTGCGAACCTCCAGCACGTAGCCCTGCACCCGGTCGCTCTGATGGTACTCCTCGTGGGGGATGCGCTCGGCCTTGGGCAGGATGGCCTCCGCGCGGCCCAGCTCCACGATGATGTCGCCGCGCTCGAAGCGGTGCACGGCGCCCGTGACGATGTCGCCGACGCGCCCCTGGAACTCCGTGAAGATGACATCCCGCTCCGCCTCGCGGAACTTCTGCAGGATCACCTGCTTCGCCACCTGGGCGGCGATGCGGGTGAGGTTGGCCGAGGTGATCTGCCGGCCATCGACGGTGACGGTGAGCTGGCCGCTTTTGCGGTCCAGCACCGCCGAGGCCTGCGCCTCTTCTCCAAGACCCTCGCTCTTCTTGGCGGCGGTGGCCACGCCGGACTCGATCGCCTGGATGAGCACCTCCCGATCGATGCCCTTGTCGCGCTCAATCGCCTCCAGGAGTGAAAGTAGTTCGTTGTTCATCTGTCTACTGTTTGCTGTGTGCTGACGGCTGTGTGCTATCGCACGTTACCATCTGATCGCCTTTTTCGCGACGCGAATCTCCGCCATCGGCACCGTAATGTTGCCGCCGGTCGTCTTCACCACGACCGCCGCCGGCTGCACCGCCAGCAGCATCCCACGCACTTCCTTGGACCGGCCCTCCTCGAGGCGCACATCCAAGCGGAGATCCTCGCCGATGGCCCGCTCAAAATCCCGTTTGGTGGTCAGCGGCCGATCCAACCCCGGGGAGGAGACCTCCACGGTGAAGCCTTCAGGCACTAGGCCCGAAGCCTCCAGCGCCTGGCGGATCACCTGATTGGCCTGGGCGCACTGCTGGATGGTCACTCCGCCGACCCGATCGACCAGCAGGCGGACCATCAACTCCCCGCCTGCCGGGTGGCAGATCAGTTCCACCAGCTCCATCTCCCGCTCCCCAAGCAGCGGGCTTACCAGCGCCTGAATCTCTCCAATCCTTGGGTCATCCATGGCCGGTATCCAAACAACCGGTATCAGATACCTTAGTTTGTCGAGCGAGAGACGGTATCCGATACCGGTCGCTCGGTCGCCTGGAGAATAAAAAAAGTGGGGGCTACCCACTTTTTTGTATACCTAATAGCCGCAAGGGATTCTAAGCTGCCGAGGAGCCTCTGTCAAGGAGTTTGTGGACGGTTTCCCCCAGTTGGGCCGTGGCGAGGCGGCTTTTTTCCTTGGTCGCCCGCCAGGCCACCTCCAGCTGCCGGTCGCTCTGCCACACCTTGCCCACCACCACCTGCACTGGAATGCCGATCAGATCGGCATCCTTCAGCTTGGCCCCCGGCGACTGCTCGCGATCATCGAGCAACACCTCAACGCCTTGCGCCGTCAGGAGTTGATACGCCTCCTGCGCCGCGCCGGCCTGGTCGGCATTGCCGGCTTCCATCACGCTGATGACCACCTGAAAGGGGGCTAAGCCCACCGGCCAGATGATGCCGTTGGCGTCATGAGACTGTTCGATGGCCGCCGCCAGCAGGCGGTTGATGCCGATGCCGTAGCAGCCCATCATCATGGGCGCGTTGGCTCCGGAGGGGTCTTGCACCGCCGCCCCGAAGACCTGGGTGTACTTCGTGCCGAGCTTGAAGACATGCCCCACCTCGATGGCCCGGACAAACGCCAGGGGGCTGCCGCACGCCGGGCAGGCATCCTGCGCCGTCACCACGCGCGTATCCCCCACCTGCTCCGGCTGAAAGTCGCGCCCGGGATTGACGTTGATGACGTGCGCGTCGCGCTGGTTCGCCCCGGCCACACCGTTGACGATGCCCATCACCGCATGATCGGCCAGCAGGCGCACCCCACCGAGCTTGACCGGCCCGGCAAACCCCACGGGGGCCTTGGTGAGACGCTCGATCGTCTGGGGACTGGAGAGCCTCAGGTGCGGCATGTTGGCCAGGCGTGCCAGCTTCGCTTCGTTGACGTCATGATCGCCGCGCACCAGCACGGCTACATGCTCCTTGCCGTCGTCATAGAGCCGCGTCTTGATGATCTTCGTCGCCGGCACCTTGAGAAACGCGCTGACCTCCTCCACCGTATGCTTCCCCGGCGTTGGTACCACCTCCAACGGTTTTGGCTTTTCTACTGTCTGCTGTGTGCTGTCTGCTGTCTGCTGACAGGTGGCTGCCTCAAGGTTCGCCGCGTAGTGGCAGCTCGTGCATCGCACAACGAGATCCTCCCCGTTCTCCGACGGCGCCATGAACTCCCGCGAGGCCAAGCCCCCCATCATGCCCGGATCCGCCTCGCAGGGCAGCGCCGTGATGCCGCAGCGCCTGAACATCCGCTCGTACGCCTCGTACATCACCTGGTAGCTGCGATTCAGCCCCGCGAGGTCCACATCGACGCTGTAGGCATCCTTCATCAGGAACTCTTTGGAGCGCAGCACGCCGAAGCGGGGCCTGGGCTCATCGCGGAACTTCGTCTGGATTTGATAGACGGTCACGGGCAGCTGCTTGTGGGACTTGATCTCGGCGAGCAAAGTGGTGACCACCTCTTCATGCGTGGGGCCGAGGGCGACCTCCTTGCCGGTGCGGTCTTTGAAGCGGATGAGCACATCGCCGAGCACGCCGTAGCGGCCGGTCTGCTTCCATAATTCCACCGGCTGCATCGCCGGCATCAACAGCTCCTGCGCGCCGGCGCGGTCCATCTCCTCGCGCACAATGCGGATGGCCTTCTGGAGGGCGCGCCAGCCGAACGGCAAGTAGGAGTACGCCCCGGAGCCGAGCCGGCGGATCAGACCCGCCCGCGCCATCAGCTTGTGGCTGATCGCCTCGGCGTCTTTGGGATCTTCGCGGAGCGTGGGGAGAAAGTAGCGGGACCACCGCATCGTCTAGCACACAGCACACAGCACACAGCACACAGCAAAACCCATCACGCCTGAAGTGCGGATTCAACTGTCTGCTGTCTGCTGTCTGCTGTCTGCTGGAGCAGGGATTTCACCTCATCAAGAAGGGCATCGACCATCTCGGCTTCCGAGACGCGGCGCACCTGGCGGCCTTTGCGGTAGATGACCCCCACCCCGCCGCCGCCGGCCATGCCCACATCGGCATGCTCCGACTCACCCGGGCCGTTGACGACGCAGCCCATCACGGCGACGGTCAACTCCAGGCAGCGCGGATCACTCCGGGCCAGCTCCTGCAGACGGCGCTCCACCTCCGTGGCAATGCCGACCACGTCGATTTGACAACGGCCGCACGAGGGGCAGGCGATCACGTTGGTGTCGAAGCGCCGCAGCTCAAGCGATGAGAGAATCCGCTGTGCGACCTTGACCTCATCGATCGGATCGCCGGTGATCGAGACACGGATCGTATCGCCGATGCCCTCCGCCAGGAGTGCCCCGATGCCGATGGCGGATTTGACCGTCGAGGCCTCCAGCAGGCCGGCTTCGGTGACGCCGAGATGAAAGGGATAGTCGCACAGCTGCGCCATCCGACGATAGGCGGAGAGCATCTGGAGCACGTCGGAGGACTTCAGCGACAGCACGATGTCGTAGAACCCGAAGCCTTCCAGCAGCCGCACCGACTTCAGCGCGCTCTGAACGAGCGCTTCGATCAGATCGTCCCGGTGGGCCGCCTCGCCTGCCTGCGTCGCGCGACCTCGTCCGCGCTTCGGCGCGGCAGGCAGGCACTCAGGATCGAGCGAGCCCACGTTGACCCCGATGCGGATGGGCACGCCCCGCTCCTTCGCGCGATCGACGACCTCGCGGACCTGCGCCGGGTTGCGGATGTTGCCCGGATTCCAGCGGATTTTATCGAACCCCGCCTCAATCGCCGCGATCGCGAACTGCGGGTGGAAATGGATGTCCGCCACGAGCGGCACCTGATTGGCTTCCCGGCGGATGTCGGGGAGCGCCTTCGCCGCGTCGATCGTCGGCACGGCGACGCGGACGATCTCGCAGCCGGCGGTGGCCAGCGCGCGGATCTGCCGCACGGTGGCCTCAATGTCCGTCGTCTCCGTCTTGGTCATCGACTGGAGGCAGACCGGCGCGTCCCCGCCGATGGTCAGGTGCTTCACCCGCACCGGCCGCGTGTTGCGTCGCGCGATCGTCATCGCTTCATCCACCCCACCGCCTTCTCCAACAGTCCGAAGCGGTTGACGTCGTTGATGCAGATCACCAGCACGAACGTCACCAGCACCAAGAAGCTGACTTGGGCCGCACGCTCCTGGATGTTGACGCTAACCGGCCGGCCGCGCAGCTTCTCCAGCGCCAAGAAGAGCAGATGCCCTCCGTCGAGAATCGGGATGGGAAACACGTTGAACAGCGCGAGGCTGAAGCTGATCAATCCCACAAAGGTCAGCGTGGAGGCGAGCCCCAACCGGAGCGCTTCGCTGGCCATGACCACGATGCCGATCGGGCCGGTGACCGACTGCTGGGCGGAGAGCTTGCCGGTAACCATCAGCCAGAGGGCCACCATCGTCTGGCTGGCGATTTCCTGCTGCAGCTCAACGGCCCGCCCGAACGCCGCAATGGGCCCTGTCCGGAAGAGCCGGTAATCGCCCTTCGGGGCTACGCCGATCAGCCCGATGGTCTTGGGGCGCCCGAAGTGGTCGGTGGAGTCGGTCGCTTTCGGCGTCACCATAACGGTGAGCGCCTGCCCGCCCTCCCGTTCCACCGCAAAGGCCAACGGCACATCGGGGGCGGCGTAGACCGTCTTGGTCAGCTCCTCCCATGTGGCGACGGACTTGCCCCCGATGGCCCGCACCCGGTCGCCGGGCTGAAAACCCGCGGCCTGGGCCGGCATCTTGTCCATCACCTTGCCGATGACCGGCAGCAGCTCGTGATAGCCGACGATGAACACCGCCCACAGGCACAAGAAGGCGACGAGATAATTGACGAGGGGGCCGGCGGTCACGATGGCAGCACGGGTGGAGACCGGCTTGGAGAGGTATTCCCATGGCTGGTGCGTGTGTTCCGTGCGCTGCTCCCCGGCCATCTTCACGTACCCGCCGAGCGGGATGGCGCTGACGGCGTACTCCGTCTCGCCGCGGGTCCACGAGAAGAGCTTCGGGCCGAACCCGATCGAAAAACGCAGCACTCGCACGCCGGCCCACCGGGCCACGAAGAAGTGGCCGGCCTCATGCACAACGACCAACAGGCCCAGCACGATGAGCGAAATTAAGAAGTTGAGCATGAGGCGATCATCTCCCGCGCCGCCGCGCGCGACCAGGCATCGACGTGCAGAATCTCCTCCAGGTTGGGGTGTGCCGCTGCCCGGTGCTGCTCCAGCACGCCGGCGATGACCCGCGGAATCTCTGAGAAGGCGAGGTGATCCTCCAGATAGGCCCGTACGACCGCTTCATTCGCGCCGTTGAGCGCAACACAGGCCGTGCCGCCGCTGCGAGCGGCCTGCAAGGCTAGCTCCAGGCAAGGAAATTGGTCCCGGTCAGGCTCGAAAAACCGAAGGGCGGAAAGCCGGGTGAGCTCCACGCGCGGCACCGCGCTCGTCCAGCGCTCCGGGAAGCTCAGGGCATACTGGATCGGCAGCCGCATGTCGCATGGGCTCATCTGCGCCATCAGGGAGCCATCGGCCATCTCGACCAGCGCATGGACGACCGCCTCCGGATGGATCACCACCCGCACGCGCTCCAAGGGCACGTCAAAGAGCCAATGCGCTTCGATGACTTCTAGGCCCTTGTTCATCAGGGTCGCCGAATCGACGGTGATCTTCGGCCCCATGGACCACTTGGGATGGGCGAGCACCTGCTCCCGCGTGATCAGGCCGGCGCCGGCGGCCTGAAGCCCCCACAGCGGCCCGCCGCTGCCCGTCACGATCAGCCGCGCGATCTGATCCCTCGGCACGCCGTGCAGGCATTGGAAGAGCGCCGCATGCTCGCTGTCAATGGGCACGAGGCTGGTGCCGTGCTCGCGCACCAGCCGCATGATCAGCTCCCCCGCCATCACCAACAGCTCTTTGGAGGCCAGGGCGATCCGCTTGCCCGATTGGATCGCCCGCACCAGCGGGATGAGCGTGTCGGAGCCTGACGCGGCGAAGACCACGGTATCGACGCTCGGATGGCTCACCAGCTCGATCAATCCATCGAGGCCGCGCAGCACGGGGCGGCCGGTGTCGCGGGCATACCGGTCGGCCTGCGCCTCATCCCACACGGCCACCAACGGCGGATGGCCGCGCGTCAGCTGCGCGGCCAACAGATCGATGCGGCCGCGCACGGCCACGCCGGCTAGCTGCAGCCGATCGGGCTGGCTGGCAATCACATCCAGGGCGCTGCGCCCGATGGAGCCCGTCGACCCGACGACCGCGATCCGTCTCATTCGTGGAGGCTAACCATAGATCAACAAGCCATAGAACAACGGCGCGGTGAACAGCAAGCTATCCATCACGTCCAGCACGCCGCCCAAGCCGGGGATGAGCGAGCCGGAATCCTTCACCTGGCAGTCGCGCTTTAACAGGGACTCCGCCAGATCGCCCAGCTGCCCCACAATCCCTAAAATCAGCCCCAGCAGCCCGCACAGCCAGGGCGAGGGCGGCTGGCCGAAGATGGGCTGCGAGCCCAGCATCGGCTGCGCGGCCATCGCCGTCAGCGTGCTGACGAGGACGGCGCCGAAGAATCCTTCCACCGTCTTCTTCGGGCTGATCCGCTGCACCAGCGTGTGGCGGCCGACGAGGTTGCCGACGGCGTAGGCGCCGGCATCGCCCATCTTGGTGACGAGAATGAGGTACGTCACCAGCCAGGCGCCGTCGGCGGACTTCATGGCCCGGAGATAGAGGAAGTAGCTGAAGAGCGCGGCCACGTAGGCTAAGCCGAAGAGTGTGGTGGCCAGCCCGCCGAGCGCTTCAAAGGTGTTCTCCCGCGTGAACTGCCGGATGAAGATGATGACGATGGTGGCCGGCCAAAAGACGTCCCACATCCAGTTGATGGCGGTCGCCCCCTGCCCCACCACCGGCGTGGGCACCAAGCCAGGCTCCACCATCGACCGCCAGGCGACGAGCCCGATGAAGACGATCCCCAACGCCACGCCCAGCGGCCGGTGCACCAGAATGCCGCGGTGGCGGACCATCGTGAAAAACTCGTAGAGGCCGGCGGTGACAAAGGCGGCAATGACCACGGGATAGATCCACAGCGGAAAGGCGAACAGCGTGCCGAGCACCAGCGCAATCAGCACGGCCGATCCGCACAAGCGCTTGATGAGGCTCATCATCCGGCTCTCTCCCGTGGTGTGCGGCGCATACCGCGATGGGTCCGGCGCCGGCGCTGCCGGCTCGCGGATCGTGGGTGGTGTCGGGGTGGTCACTGGCATACGAGCCTGCCGAAGCGCCGCTCGCGGCGCTCGTAGTCGACAAACGCTTCGAGCAAATCCTCGCGGGAAAAATCCGGCCAGAGCTTCGGGGTGACGTAGAGCTCGGTGTAGGAGAGCTGCCACAACAGGAAGTTGGAGATGCGCTGCTCGCCGGAGGTGCGGATGAGCAGATCCGGATCCGGCAGATCCGGGGCATAGAGATGGCGCCGGATGAGTGCTTCGTCAATCTCCTCCGGCTGCAGGCGGCCCTCGCGCACGAGCCGTGCGACGCGGCGCATCGCATCCACCAGCTCCTGGCGGCCGCCGTAGCTGAGGGCCAAGGTCAGCGTCAGCCGGTCATAGCCAGACGTCTCCTGGATGACCCGCCGCAGGTGGGCCGTCACCTCTTGCGGCAACAGCTCCACGCGGCCGATGGCACGCAGGCGCACGTGGTTCTCATGCATCGAGGGCGCTTCGCGGCGGATGAACTCATCCAGCAGACCCATCAGCTCATGGATTTCCTCGGCGGGCCGCTCACGGTTTTCCCATGAAAAGGCGTAGAGGGTTAAGGCCCTGACCCCGAGCTCGCAGCAGGCCTCGACGATCCGCCGGACGGTCTGCGCGCCAGCGCGATGACCCACGCCCCGCGGCAGGCCGCGGGCGGCGGCCCAGCGGCCGTTGCCGTCCATGATGATCGCCACGTGCTGGGGAACGTTGCTCAGGGAGGCGATAGCTCTGGGTTATGGCGTCGGCGCGGGAGCCGGAGCCGACGAGGCGCCGGATTGCGCCTTCAATTGCTCGATGGCCTTAAGGTGCTCGTCCACCTTGCGCTGTAGCTCATCGCGCTCCGTCGTCAGCGTGTCCACTTCCTGGCGCAGATCATCCACTTCAAACTGGAGATCGTCCCGCTCCTGGCGCGTGTCATCCAACTGCGTGCCGTTCCACGCCACGGTGACGGCCAAACCGATCGAGACGATCCCCAGCACGACCATTGTCATGACCGCTTTCTTGGGCATGCCTCCTCCTGGTTATTTCGAATACTTCCGGACGCGTTCGGCTTCGGCGCTGTACGACCGTCCGGAGCCCTGCGGCAGGATGACGATTTCCACCCGCCGGTTCTTCTGCCGGCCGGCCGGGGTGTCGTTTGAGGCGATGGGGTGTTCCTCCCCGTAGCCGATCGTCGTCATCTGGCCAGCTGCAATCCCCTGCTGCTGCAACGCGCTTGCCACGGCGTTGGCCCGCGCGACCGACAGCGCCTGGTTATCGGCCCAGCCGGAACGCTTGATGGGCACGTTATCGGTGTGGCCTTCGACGCCGATGGGCTGATCCGGCAGCTCCTGCAGCACCCTGGCGACCTTCTCGAGGACGCGCCCAGCGCCCGGGCGCAGCGCGGCCTTGCCGGAGTCGAACAGCACGGAGTCGAGCATCCGCGTGACCAGGCCGCGCTCATCGTACCCGACGCTGGCCTCGGAGGCGCCCAGCCGCTGCTCGAGCAGCTCCTTCGCGTGGCGCAGTTGCTCGGCCTCTTCCGCCTTCAGCTGGGCCAGCGTCTTGAACTGCTCCAACTGGTCGCTCAGTTCCGCCAGCTGCTGGATATCCCACGGTGAGCGTTTGGCGAAGTTGATCGCGCATCCGGCCGCCATCAGCACCACTGCCCCCACCACGCCGATCACGCCTCGATGCATGGACGACCACCTCCTTGATTCATCCGTTTCCACGATGTTGAGTTACCCTAACATAGGGGCTTACTACCGTCAAGCAGGCGGGTTCAGGGATCACCAACATGCGGTCTTGAAGGCTTGCTCACGGCCGGAGCCGGTGGAAATGAGGCAAATCGGCACGCCCAACAGCGCCTCTAGGCGCTTGACATACCGCTGGGCGTTGGCCGGCAGCTCCTCGAAGGAGGCCGCGTCGCAGGTTTTCGTGCGCCACCCCGGCAGCTGCTCGTAGACCGGCGCGCAGTGGCCCAGCACCTCCAAATCCGCGGGAAACTCCTCCAGCGTCTTGGTGCCGTTGCGGTAGCCGGTGCAAATATTGATGGTGTCCATCTCATCGAGCACGTCCAGCTTCGTCACCGCCACGGAGTGGCAGCCGTTGACCCACACCGCATGGCGGGCGACGACCGCATCGAACCAGCCGCAGCGCCGCGGCCGGCCCGTGGTGGCGCCGAACTCGTTGCCTTTGGTGCGGATGCGCTGCATGAGCTCCGGCCCGAACTCCGTCGGCAGCGGCCCCTCGCCGACGCGGGTGGTGTACGCCTTGACCACGCCGATGATGCGGTGAATCGCCGTCGGCGGAATGCCGGCACCGGTGCACGCCCCGCCCGCGGTCGCATTGGAGGAGGTGACATAGGGATAGGTGCCGTGGTCGAGATCCAGCAGCGTGCCTTGAGCCCCCTCCAGCAGCAGGCGCTTGCCCTGCGCCATCGCCTCACGCAAGAACCGCACCTCATTGACAACGTGCGGTGCCAGCCGCGCCGCAAAACCGCTGTAGCGGGCGAGCAGCTCCTCGTAGGCAATCGGCGGCTCGTTGTAGAGCGCCTTCAAGAGGCGGTTCTTTTCCTCCACCGCCTGGCGCAGCTTCTTGGGAAAGGCCTGCGGATTGCAGAAATCGGCGATTCGAATGCCCGCCCGGGCCACTTTATCGACGTAGCAGGGGCCGATGCCGCGGCCGGTGGTGCCGAGGCGGCCGGGACGGGTGGACTCTTCCAGCAGATCAAGCCGCTTGTGGTAGGGGAAGATGACGTGGGCCTGATCGCTGATCTTCACCGCCTGCTGCACGTCGATGCCGCGCCGCTGCAGGCGGCTCATCTCCTCCAGCAGCGCTTCGGGATCGATGACCACGCCGTTGCCGATGAGGCCGACCTTGCCCTGGTGCAGCAACCCGGAGGGGATCAAATGGAAGATGAACTCCTCGCCGTCGACGATGACGGTGTGGCCCGCGTTGTGGCCGCCCTGGTAGCGGATGAGGATGTCCGCCTCCTCGGCCAGGACGTCGATCACCTTGCCCTTGCCCTCATCGCCCCACTGCGCGCCCACCACCACAATATTCATATCCACTTGGTAGCACACAGCACACAGCACACAGCACACAGCACACAGCAAAAACCGGGTCGGTTGACCCCCTGTCTGCTGTCTGCTGTCTGCTGATTACAAACGGATGAGCTTGGCATCGATGACGTGCTGCAGTTTCCTGACCTTCTCCATCACCGCTGGCGGCACGTCGTGGTCGATGTTGACCACCGTGATGGCCGTCCCGCCCGGCCTGTCGCGGCCGTTGCTCATGCCGGCGATGTTGATCTTCGACTCGCCCAGCAGCGTGCCGAGGTTCCCGATGAGGCCGGGCTTGTCATGGTTCTTGAGGACGAGCATGTACCCTTCGGGGCTGGCCTCGATGAAGTATTGGTCGATCTTGACGATGCGCGGCTGCCGCCGGGCGGAGAGCGTGCCCTGCAGCGTCAGGGATGCGCCGTTATTGCGCAACTCCAGCACGAGGAGGTTGGCGAACTCCTCCATCTTGCTGGCTTTCGCCTCGATCACCTTAATACCGCGCTCCGCGGCGATGAGCGACGCGTTGACATAGTTGACGTTCTCACCGACCATTGGTGCGAGGATGCCCTTGAGGATCGCCAGCGTCACCGTCGAGGTATCGAGGTTGTTGACCTCCCCCACGTAGGTGACGCGGATCTCCGCCGTCTGTCCTCCGGCGAGTTGCGAGGCCAGGGCCCCCATCCGCTCGCCGAGCTGGATGTACGGCTGTAGCACCTGCCACGTCTTGCCATCGATAGAGGGCATGTTGACGGCATTGCGGATGCCGCGCCCGAGCAGCGCATCCGCTACCTGCTTGGCCACCTCAATCGCCACGTTGAGCTGCGCCTCTTCCGTTGAGGCGCCCAGATGCGGGGTCACCACCACCTGCGGCAGGGCCAGCAGCGGGTGATCCTTCGGCGGCGGCTCTTCTTCGAAGACATCGATGGCGGCCCCCGCCACCTGCCCCGCCTTGATGGCGGCGGCGAGTGCTTGCTCGTTGATGATCCCGCCGCGCGCGCAGTTGATCAGCCGCACCCCTTTCTTCATCGCGGCGATCTCTTGCTCGCCGATCATGCCCTTGGTGTCGGCGTTGAGCGGCACGTGGACGGTGATGAAATCGGCCGTCTGATAGAGTGTGGGCAGGTCGGTCAGCTGGATGTCCATCTGCTGCGCGCGCTCCGGCGAGAGAAACGGATCGTAGGCCACGATGTGCATGCCGAAGGATTGCGCGCGCCTGGCCACTTCGGTGCCGATCTTTCCCAGCCCCACGATGCCCAGCATCTTCCCGAAGAGCTCCGTGCCGACGAACTTGGTGCGCTCCCACGCCCCGCCGTGCAGGGAGGCGTCCGCCTGCGGGATGCGCCGCGCGCAAGCCATGATCATGCTCAGGGTATGCTCGGCAGTGGAGATCGTGTTGCCGGCCGGCACGTTCATGACGATGATGCCGCGCTTCGTGGCGGCGTCGGCATCCACGTTGTCCAGCCCCACGCCGGCGCGGCCGATCACCTTGAGGCGGCCCGCCTTCTCAATTACTTCTTTCGTCACTTTCGTGGTGCTGCGGACCACTAGCCCCTCATACGGCCCGACAATCTGGGCCAAATCCTGGGGCGAGAGGCCGGTTTTCACGTCGACGCTCAAGCCTGGCTCCGCCTTCAGCAGCGTGACGCCGTCGTCCGACAACTTGTCAGCGATCAAAACCTTGATCTGCGCCATCATTACCCAAGCATACCTTTTGTTGTCGTGGGTTTGGTAAGTGGATGTTCCGGCGTGGAGCTGAGTTCGATCGTAGAGGCCCCATGACCAAACACTGTCCGCGCAGCCTTGACAGCCAGGCCGGGCACAAGCGACCGCCCGAGTGTGGCCAGGACGTCCTCCAGGGCACCAAGCCCCGTGAGGATATCGGCTGGGGCAATGTAGCCCATGTGCGCGAAGCGGAAGATCTTGCCCGCCATCTCACCCTGCCCGCCGGCCACCATGACATGCGAGCGATCGTACATGACCTTTGTCAACTGCTTGCCATCCACGCCGGCTGGCACGTTGACCGCGGTCACGCCGTTCGAGGGACGCTTGGAGAACAGAGACAAGCCGATCGCTTCGACCCCGGCGCGCGTCGCCTGGGCCATCTGGGCGCACCGGGTGATCATCCCCGCGACACCGCCGCGCTCTTGGATTAACGT